>NZ_WEZF01000033.1 GCF_009177065.1 Tautonia marina | reverse complement strand
AGCGGTAGATCAGGCGTACGAGCGATTCGACAGCGCACCGGAAGGCGGAGCGTCGGGAGACCACTGAGCGGCCAGTCGCTGCTCGTAGTTCCGGGTGGTCCGAGCCTTACCAAAGAGCAGGCAGCGGCGCTGATAGCCGCGCAGGAAGCGGCGGAACTTGGCGTCGTTGTAGCGATCGGCCCCTCGGAGTAAGGCCCCGAAGTATCCGGAGAGCATGGCCAGCCCCCCAACGACGAGCGGTGGCCGTGTCATCCGAAACAAGGCACTGGCAATCATGTACGAGGGGATCGTCCCCATGTAGTACTGACCGAACCCATGCCGGGCGCGTCCGGTCCACCACCCCTTGTGACTGCTTCCCATCGGCCGGAGGTGCTCGAAGCGCAAGTCCGGGTCATCCCAGCTCGCGGCGATCCAGCCGAGCATCCGGCAACGGTGCCCGTCGATCCCGTCCCACATGACTTCCTCGACGAACCCGCCGATCTGCTCGAAGCACTGGCGGCGGTAGAGCTTGGTCATGCCAACCGAATTTTCATCGCCGCACATCTCGCTGACGAGGTGCTCCCCCTGGCGAAAGTAGGGCTTGCCGCTACAGGTGCCGATCCGGGGGTCGGCCTCCATCCGGTCGATGAGGATCTCGAAGTAACGAGGGGGAAGGTCCAGATCGAGATCGAGCTTGCAAATGTAATCAAACTCAAGCGACCGAATGGTTTCATAGCCGGCATAGAACGCGTCGATCACACCAGGGCCGACCTTGCGGATCCCGCGATCCGGTCGCCGGATGACCCGAATGCAGTCGTGCTTCCGAGCGTAATCCTCGAGAATTTCCGGCGTTTCGTCGGTCGAGCCGTCATCGACGATCACCCAGAGATCCGGCGGCCGGCTCTGACCGAGTACGCTGTCGAGGGTCCGACGAGCATACGCGGCTTCGTCTCGGCAGGGGGTGATGAGGCAAAGGCGGGGACGGCACATGGCGAATGGTGAAGCAGCTCGGAGCAGGGGGGGTCAGGACAGGACGCCGTGAGTATGGCACCAACGAAGCAGAACGTAAATCGACCAGACTCGCGACCAGTAAAGCCCCGGCGCCCCCGATCGGTAGCCGTCCCACAGGAGTTCGACGGTCGGCCCATCGAGGCCAATCGCCGACGCGGCCGAGTGATCCCGCATCAAGGTATCAATCTCATCCCCCAGGCTCTGATCGATCCAGCGATTGAGCGGCAACTCGAACCCACGCTTCGGCCGGTCAAACAATGCAGGGTCGAGCCCGACCAGGCCCGACCGCCTCAGTGCCATTTTACGACCGATCGGATTGTATCGCGAATCGGTCGGCATCCGAAAGACATGCTCGGCCAGGACCGAATCGACCAGCGGCAAGCGAATCTCCAGCGACGGGGCCATGCCGGCGGCATCCGAGTCTCTCAGCAGGCGTTCTCCCAGGAAACAACGATGCTCCAACACACTGATGGTGTCGAGTACGTCCCGGCTGCGGATCTCGTCGGCCAGCTCGTCGGCCAGGACGGCC
The DNA here is from genome assembly GCF_009177065.1 of Tautonia marina. Taxonomy (NCBI): domain Bacteria; kingdom Pseudomonadati; phylum Planctomycetota; class Planctomycetia; order Isosphaerales; family Isosphaeraceae; genus Tautonia; species Tautonia marina. The sequence goes on along the minus strand of NZ_WEZF01000033.1, from coordinate 42,051 downwards.
GGCAAGCCGTGTTGCAGGGCGGTTCCGCCAGGAGCATCGGGCATCAACCGGCCTTGCAAGTCGGGGAGAAAGAGGGCGTAAGAAAGCTGGTACAAGCGAAGCAAATCCTCTCCCGCAGCTGCCATTTCCGGCAGTTTTGCCCAGCGCGTTTGAGGAGGGATCGGCCCTCGACGCCGGGCCCCCTTCGCCGAGGAGACGATGCTCGCCGCAAGTTCTTTGAGCCGAGGCGGCACTCCTCGCGATCGCCGGGACCACTGGCAAAGCGTCGGCAAGACCCGGAAACTATCGTAACCGCCGAACAGCTCATCCCCTCCCGTCCCGACCAGGGCCACGGTCAAGCCGGCCTCTCGAACAGCCGTGGCCATGAAATACGTGTTCAGAGCATCAAACGTCGGTTGGTCGATCGCGTCGAGTGCCCGGGGCAGGTCGGCCACGAACCGCGATTCGCTCAGGACGACCTCGTGATGCTCCGAGCCGATCGCTTTGGCAATCGCCCGGGAGAAGGGGGCCTCGCTCAGTTCCCCTTCCTCGAAGGCCAGCGTGAAGGTCTGCAAGGGCCGGTCGGACGACCGTTGCGCGAGGTTGGCCACCGCTCCGGAATCGACCCCGCTCGACAGGAAGACCCCCAGCGGAACATCGCTGACCAGATGCAGGCCGATCGAATCGCGCAGGGCCTCGCTCAGGGAGTGGTCGATCGCCTCGTGCGAACCGTTGGCCGACCCGGATCCGGGGTCCGGTCGAGGGATCGACCAGCATCGATCCGATTGGATGGTCTTCCCGCCGGCGTCGACGATTCGAACCGCTCCCGGTCGGAGCGACTCGACCCCCTGAACCGCTGTGACTGGGCCGGGGATGAAGCCGTTCCAAAGGTAGCAGGCCGCGGCCACCGGATCGAGCCGGGGCTTTCCCAAAAGACCCGAGGCCAGCAGGGCGCGGACTTCCGAGGCAAAGGCCAGCGACCAGGCGGCGTCGGGGCCTCGGTCGGGATTCCGGGCGACGTACAATGGCTTGATCCCGAGCGGGTCACGGGCCAGGGTCAGGCGGCGGGTCGGCTCATCCCACCAGGCGAAGGCGAACATCCCCCGCAACGAGGGAACGGCCAACGCCCCTCGGAGGCTCAGGAGCTGGAGCAGGACCTCGGTATCCCCGGTCGATCGGAACGTCTGTCCCTCGGCCCTCAGGTCGTCCCGGAGGCTCCGGAAGTTGTACAGCTCGCCGTTGAAGACGAGGGCCGAGCCGGATCGAGGGTCGATCATCGGCTGATCGGCCGCGTCGGAGAGGTCGAGGATCGACAGCCGACGATGAGCCAGCAGGCAGCCGAAGCCATTCGGGTCAGGCGTCGAGGTCCATCGGCCGTCGCCGTCGGGACCGCGATGGGCCATCGCCGAGGCCATCCGGTCGAGCGCTTCGCGGTTGCGATCGTCGATCCGGCCGAGGATCCCGGCAATACCGCACATGAAGGAGTTGATCCGATCAGGTTGCTGGGATCGTCAGGAGACGGGGCCGGCCGGAGGAGCGGTCAGGCCGGTCGAGGAGCCGGCCTCGGCCAGTTGCGGAGGGGTGTTCGGAGTCCTCGATTCCGGCTCGGGACCGGGACCGCGACGGAGATCACCCAGGACCATCCACAGCAGGAAGGCGGCGTTGCGGGCGTATCGAGGGCCGAGCCGGACCGGATCGGTGCCGATCCGCCAGGCCCACTCCATGCCGATCCGCTGCACCCAGCGGGGAGCCCGGCGGACACAGCCGGCCACGAACTCGAACGAGGCTCCCACCTGCACACAGACCGGCACGCCCAGCTCGTCAAGGTGCTGGCGAATCCAGCGCTCTCCCTTCGGCTGGCCGAAGGCGACGAAGAGCAGGGCGGGCCTGGCGTCTCGGATCTGACCGATCAAGGCGGCCTGTTCCGTGTCGCTCAAAGGGCGAAACGGGGGACAGGCCACTCCGGCGACGATCAGGCCGGGATAGCGTTCCTGGAGGCGATCGGCCGCGGCCTGGGCCACGCCGGGAGGCCCGCCGAGAAAGAAGACGCGGTCCCCTCGGGCGGCGGCCTGGGCGCAGAGATCATAGATCAGGTCGGAGCCGGCGACCCGCTCGGGCAAGGGGGCGCGGCGCCACCGGGAGGCCCAGACCAAGGGGGCGCCGTCGGCCAGCAGGAAGGCGGCGTCCTCATTGATGGCTCGCAAGGTCGGATCGCCGTGCGAGACCATCGCGTAGTGCGCATTGGCCGTGATGAAGTAGGACGGCTGGCCGGCGTCGATCAAGGCCGCGACCGCCTCGGCGGCTTCGGATCGAGAGAGCGGGGCGAGGGGCAGGCCCCAGACGCGGGTCGGCGAGGGTCGCATGGGCTTCTCGGGCTGAAGTCTGGCCAGTTCACTGACTCATCGAGGCGGACGAGCCAGGGCGGCGGTCGTCAGCAGGGTGGGCGAGATCGGCTTGGCTTCCTCTTCCTCGGTAACCAGCCATGAGAGCCAGGCCAGCTCGATCAGGACCAGGATGAGGGCCAGGGGCATCATCAGCCATCCGGCGACGTCGTGGGCGATCTTCTCGCCCTGGGTCGAGCCGAGCAAGTGGTAGGCCCAGGCCGTGCCGGAGATTCGCAAGACGTTGCATAGCAAGGCGATCGGCACAACGCTCAGCAACAGGATGACCCGCTTCCAGTTGGCCATCGGCACGAGGATGATCGTGGCCGTGATCGTGGCCGCGAGGCTCATCAGCATGGCCAGGCCGTTGCAGGCGGCGGCCACCTCCAGCGTTTCCCCACCAACAACCAGAACGTTCCCCTCGTCCATGACCCACAGGCCCAGCAACCGCAACAGCGCGGCGCTGCTGACGCAGGCCATCCGTTGCAGCGGGAGCGAGACGTTGCTGTTCAGGGCCGGGGGGATCGGATACATGAAGACCAGGAACGCCACGGCGGGCCAGGTCCGCTTCAGCAGGGGCCAGCCGCCATAGGCCAGCACCAACGCGGCGACGGTCGGGACCAGGGTGAAGCCCTCGATCCAGAACTTCCCGTACTGCAAGGCGGCGTACCGGGCTCCCACGACCCCGACCAGGAGGACCCATCCCCAGACGGACGGGCGGAGGCGGTCGACCTCGGCCCCTCGGGGCCAGAGCCACCAGAACATGAAGCCACAGACCGGAATCACCAGGTATCCGTGCGAGTAGTTCGGGTCGTTTTCCCAGGTTTCGACCAGCTTCGCAAGCTGGGGAAGATAGGCCCAGACCAGGACCGACAGCACGGCGGCAACCGCGACCAGGTGGGTCGCAAGGGCCGCGGGTGCCGGCCCGCGTTCGGGCCGGGAGTCAGTCGGTTGGCTCATGGTTCGGGTCGCTCCAGAGGCACGATCAACAAGGAAAGAGAATCAAGGCAAGCGATCTGGGACCAGGGCCGCCGGCACCCCGATTGGTCCCGGCGAATCGAAAGGCAATGAGCGAGGCGATCACCGGACCCGATCCGCCCGCTCTTGGGCATAAGAGCGATCGATCAGACGACCGGGGAGGTTCCGGAGTCTTCCGGAACACGATCGCTTCGCGAGGTGTAGGCCGCGTAGTAGTCGCCTCCCGTGACGCGAGAGCCGGAGGGCCGGGCGCCGTTGACTACCACGCCGAGGACCGGGATACCGGCGCCGGTCAGCAGGTTGTTGGCCCGCTCGACGGCCGGGAAACGGCTCTGGTCGTGCCGGGTGGCGATGACGGCCCCGTCGGCCAGTCGGCCGAGGATCAAGGCGTCGGGAACAGGAAGGACCGGCGAGGTGTCGATGATCACCACGTCGAAGGTCCGTCGCAGCCGTTCGAGCATCGGGGCGAAGTTCTTGCCCCGCAGGATGCGGTTCGGGTTGGCCTCGGGCGATCCGGCGGGCAGGAGCTGGCAGCCGCCGACCTGGTTGATCGGCACCAGGGCGTCTTCGAGCGTGGCATCACCGCGAAGGACGTCGCTGAGTCCGGGGCAGTCGGGCACCTCGAAGAGACGGCCGAGGGTCGCCCGGCGGAGGTCGGCGTCGATCAGGACGGTCGAAGCTCCGGCCTCGGCACACCGGACGGCGAGCTGAGCGGCCAGGGTCGTCTTGCCTTCGCCGCCGACGGCGCTGGTGATCAAGACACAGCGGCCCCGGCCGTCGTGTCCGCCTTCGCCGCAGAGGGCAACCCGCACGTGGTCAAGCTGCTGGACGAACTGCTCGAACTTCGGATCGCGTCCAGGGGCTTCCAGGCTGCCCTGAGCGTTGGAGCGAACCGTCGGCAACGGCGGCACCGAGAAGACATCGGCGCCGAACCGGCCGGAGAGGTCATCGGGACCGCTGACCCGTCCGCCTCGCATCTCGACCAGCGTGACCAGACCCAGCACCAGGCCGAGCATCGCCAGGGGCGTGACGGCCATGAACTTGTCTCGCTTGTTGACCTGAAGCTCGGCTTTACTGGCTTTACTAATAACGGTGAAGGTCTTCGTGACTCGCAAGCCTAGCCCTTCCAGATTCTGGAGGGGAAGACTGTCATCGGAGTCGAACTTCAGCGCCTCGAGCCGACGATCCACGGTTTCCTGCATCTTGCGCTGCTGAGACAGTTCCGTAAGTAAGAAGTTCATTTCCAGGGCTTTGACACCCTGGCTCTGCTCTTCATGCTTCACGCGGTCGAGCTTTTTCTGGATCAGATCGCGCTGCAACAACAGGTTGTTCAGTTGTTGCTCCGCCTGGCGGACGAGGACGGTGGGGTCGTTTTCGTCCATGGAGAGCTGGGCGCGGAGGGTCGGCTCAAGATCGTCCCAAAGTTGATTGTAACGTTCGATCAGCCGCTGGCGGTCGGCTTGCAGACGGTTCAGAGCAGGGTCGCCCGGATTGCGGATGCGGCGGCGGGCCTCATCGTACTGAACATCGAGGTCTCGGAGGGCGTCTCGCAACGCTCGAACGGTCTCGTTGGCCAGGAACGCCTGTTCCACGCGGTCTTCGATCCGGGATCGGGGGTTCGCCGTTGCCGCCTGGCGTCGAACGGCTTCCAGTTCGGAACGTGCTTCGATCTCGGCGTATTCCAGATTGAGCAGTTCCTGATGGAGTCGCTTGAATTCACTGACCTCCACGGTGATCTTGCCGTCCGATTCGCCCTGGTCCTGGGAATCAGGGTCAACGTCGGTCAGGGTGGTGGTGTCCTTGAAATTGCGCAAAATCGAGGGAAGGTCCGATTCCTTGGCCAGTTCCTTTACTTCGTTTTCCAGGCGTTCGACCTCGTCGACCAGCTTATTTCGATAGTCTTCCATGTTTGCAATGGCCCCTTGAACACGGGCATTGGCCAAATCATCATCCAAATCCAGAAAGGCGTCGACGACGGCGTTGACAATGGTGGTCGCTTCGTCTTTTCCAGGGGTCTCGGCAGCAACTTCGAACAGCAACGCGGAGCCTTTGCCCGGAGTGACGGTGATCACGTCATTCAAAACGGCTTCGGGGTTCTCCGCCTGGCGAATCCAGTCAATCGACGCGATCATACTGTCGGGGTCATTAATAACGCTGGACAGGACTCTTTGGCTATTGACCAGTTGCAGGTGAGTCTGCATTCGGGGATCGGCAAGACCGCGGTTCGTAATGTCCCGACTCGAAGAATACGGGTTGGAGTTATCGACATTGACCATCACCTGGCTGGACGCTCGGTAGGTCGGCTCATATTTCAGATAGACCAGCGATGCCAATGCGGCCGAGCCGATGATCCAGAGCAACAGCGCCTGCCACCAGTGCCGGGCCAGGCCTCGGAGGACAAGCCGGGGGCTGATCGGCAAGCCGCCACTGCCGACCGGAGAGGTCGGCGAAACCGGCGGCAAGGGGGTGCGCAGGGCCGGAGGCAACTCGGTCAGACGGGCGAGTTCATAACGAGGGCGAGGCGTGTCGGCTGTATCCATCGCGGTGTGTTACCTGGGGCGGGACGATCGATGGTGCCGAGACGGTCGGCAGAGTCGGGCTAATCACATGAATGAGAGCGGGGCTCTGGTCAGTCTATCCCTCTGCCTCGAAGACGGTCAAATTGAAATTTCGTGACGCTCGGCCTGATGGGAACCCTTCGGTGCAATCCGAGGACCGTTGACACACGAGACAGCTCTAGCCGTATCATTTGGATTGATTTCCAACCGATCGTTTGTGTGCGTTGTGCGTCGAGCCCTTTTCAATCCTCCACCCCGGTTCTTGCACGTGGCTGAGACGAATCCTCCGACGAAGTGGCGGCTGAATCGGCGCGCCGTGGCAACTCTTGTCATTCTGTCCCTGGTCCTGGGGGGTGTGCTGTTCACCTTGCAGCTCACCCGGCCTGCCCGGCTCGGCAATGAAGCGGCCCGGCAAATTCGGTCGCTGGTCGCCGAGAGTGAACGATTGCTCGCCGAGAGCCGAGAGGCCGAGGACGCGGAAACAGCCGAGGCGAAACTCCGCCGGGCAGCCCGTCAGTCTGACCAGGCGCTGCGGCACCTCAACTCCTATCTCGAACGCAACCCCGACGATCCGGAGATGGCGATCCTTCGGGCCGAGTTGATGGCCGAACGCGCCACCGGAGCCGGACCGTATGAGGAGCGTGTTGCCCAGATTCACCAGCGGATTCTTGTGCGCTTCTCAAATCTGCCCAAGGAAGAACTCGACGAGGTCCGTTATCGCCTGGCCGATCTTTACATCCGCCTGAGTGACGCGCTTCAGGCCGATTACCAGCAAAGCGGGCTGGCCGAGCAAGTGGTGGCCCAGGGCCGCTATCCCGCCGCGATCGAGCTGGCCCAGGCCCTCGACCCGAACGACCCGCGGACTCAGGCACTGCTGGGCAAAGCCTACGAAGGCCAAAGGGACATTCCGACGGCGCTGGATGCCTATGAACGTGCCTGGGAACTCTATCCTGAGGCTCTGGCCAAGGCCCCGGATGATGAGAAACCCATCGAGGGCATTCTGGAGGTCGCCTGGCGGATGGCCCGGCTTTATCGGGATCACCCCGAGGTTGACGGCAACGCCGATGAGGTCCTGACGGAACTCGCCTCCATCCTTCCCGATTCCGCCGAGGCCTTGCTCGTTCGCTTTTTCTTCTACCGAGAGTCGGATGATCCCGAAAAGGCCGGTCAAGCCCTGGAAGACGCGCGGGACCAGGCCCCTGAGGATCCGAAGGTTCTGATCACACTCGTCGAACACAGCCTCGAACAGGGGGACACGGCAACTGCCAAAACCGCCTTTCAGGCCATCCCCGAGGACTACCACCGTGAAAACCGCCAGCGCGTCGCCATGCTCGGCGGCCTGATCGATCACTACGAGCGACGAACCGCCGATGCCATGACGCAGTGGGATGAGGGCCTGAAAGTCGCCGGCGGCAACGATGCCGATCTCGCCTGGTGGCTCGCCTACGTCTCCCTCAAAACGGGGGAAATCGAGAAGGCCAAGCAACTGATCGACCAGTTCAAGCGGCTCTCCGGCGGCAACGACAACGACCCACGTTATCAATTGCTCCTGGCACTCGATGCCAACGCTCGCGGAGACGTGCAAAACGCGATCACGATCCTCGAAGCGCTGAGAGCGCGGAGGGGAAACCCGCCGCTGGTTCAGAATAAGGCGACCCAGGAGCTGGCCTCTTGCTATGTGCTGGTCGGCAAAAACGAGGAAGCCGAAGCGCTGTTCCAGGACGTGGAGGCGGCCGATTCCGGTTCGTCGCTGGTTCTGGTGATCAGCCATGCCGACGTGCTGGAAAATCTGGGCCGCACACGAGAGGCCATCGACCTGCTGACGACAGCCCGAACCACCTTCGACGATGATCCCGCCTTGCTTCTGCTCCTGCTCCGGCTTCGTCTCAGCGAGCAATCCAGGCAGGAACCGGCCACCCGATCGTGGGCGGCGTTCGATCAGGATGCGGAACGGGTGCAGGAGATGTCGGAGGACGTTCTGCCTCCCCAAAGCCTCCAGCGTCTTGAGCTGGAATTGATGCGAGCCGATCGGCACCTTCTCGCCAACCAGCCCGACCAGGCCGACGATCGGCTCAAGGAGGCGCAGAAGACCTGGCCGACCAACTCCCGCCTCTGGGCCGCCCGAGCCGAGTTGCTCAAGCGATCGGGAGACCCCGAAGCGGCCCTTGCGTTGCTCGAAGAGGGGATGAAGCAAGCCGGCGACGGCCCGACGCTTCGATTGACCCTGGCGCGCTTGCTGGTCGATCTGGGCCGAGGACGAGAGGCTCAGCAACGGTTGATTGACGGCATCGACCAGCTTGGCTCCGACGCACAACGGGAACTCTGGCAAGCGCTTGGCCGACTCCGGATGGCCCAGGGGGATTACGACGGAGCCCGAGCCGCCTTCCTCTCCTGGAGCAAGCTCGCCCCCAACGCTCCGGAACCGATCCTGGAGCTGATCGAGGTTGCCTTGCTGGCTAACCGGATTCCCGAGGCGGAGCTTTACCTCGATCGCCTCAAGCTCTCCAACGGCGAGAACGCCATCTCCACTCGGATGGCCGCCGCATCGATCCTGCTGCACCAGGTCGAACGCGGCGACACCGAAGCGCGGGACCGATGTCTTACGCTGGTCGGGGAAGTTCTGCAGGAGGTCCCGGGGTTGTCCTCGGCTCACATGCTCAACGGACGCATTCAGGAAGTGATCGGGAATCCTGAAGGCGCGGCCGAAGCCTACCGAACCGCCTGGAAACAGGGGAACCGGGAAGCCTTGCTTCGCCTGGTCGATCAGTTGGTGAAACTCGGCCAGGTCGAGGAGTTGGAACAGCTCACGGCCGAATCGGGGCCGGGATCTGCCGCCGGAATCCGTCGCGTCTCGGCCCAGGCTTTGCTGGCTGTCGGTGCGGGGCTCGACGGCGCGGATCGGCTCCAGGACTCGGCGGTAGAGGATCCCGGGGCCCCGGCCGTCGCCAATACCGTGCGGGCCCGGGCGCTGTTGCTAGCCGGCCGCTATGATGAGCTGGAACAGTTGCTCGATGAGCAGGCCGAAAAGCAGGCGACTCCGAAGAACGCGGCGCCGTGGTTGGAATTGATCACCACTCAGGTCCGCCTCGGCCGCGACCAGGCCACTCTGGAGCGAACCATTGATCGCGCGCTCGAACGCTCGACGGGCATCCCGTCTGAACTGCTGGAAGCCCGGCTCCGCTGGGCCATCGGCGACCTTCAGGCGGCGGACAAGGTCCTGGAAGATGCGCTGGACAACGAAATCGTCAACCCGGACCTGATAATCGGTGCCGCCTCGTTCTACCAGCAGACCGGCCGTCCCGATCGGGCCGAACCGCTGCTCGAACGCCTGATGGACAACCCGAGCGTGGCCGCCGGCGCGGCGTTGCAACTGGCCATGGTGCTGACCGAACGCGCCCCCGGCGATCCGGAAACCTGGAAGCGGGCTCGGGATCTGGCCAGCAACGGCCCGATGACTCCCGAGCGTCGGCTGGCGATCGGCGTGGTGCAGTCTCGGGCACCGAAGCCCGAACAACGCCGCGAGGCGATTCCGGTGTTCGAAACCTTGATGGCCGACCTGCCGCTGACGGATGGCCGGGCGGTTCAGGCACGAAACCAACTGGCCCGGCTGCTCATCGAACTGGGAGAGTTCGACCGTGCGGCCCAGATCACCGAGATCTCGGCCGACCTCTCGACCGCTCCTGCCGAGGCGATCGTGCTTCACGTGCGAGCCTTGCTCAAGGCGGATCGACTGGCCGAGGCCGGTTCGCAGCTCAGCCGACTGGAATTGCTCCGCCCCGGAGATCCGGAGGTGGCCGACCTTCGCTCCGATCAGCTGATCCGAGCCAATGCCGGGAACCCAAGCGATCTGGTCGAGCAGGTTGCCAATCGATTAACCTCCCCCGGTGGCGACCTGTTCGCCCGTGCCGCCGCGTTGCAATTGCTAACCGTCGGCACCCCGGAAGCCCTGGAAGCAGCCGATCAGATTGCCCAGGATCTGGCTCAGACCACGCCGGGTTCCCAGTGGGTTTCCGGCCTGGTGCTGGCCGTTCGAGGCCGATTTGAAGAAGCTCTGGAACAGTGCGCCGCGTCGCTCGAAGCGGTTGATCTGACCGACCAGACTGCCCGGATCGGCCTGACCGAGGCCGTACTTCAGGCAGTTCAGGCTGCTCCCATCACCCAGCGCGTCGATCAGGTCGCCCGTGCCCGCCCCATCATCGCAACGCTGCTCAACAAGCGACCAGGAGACCCGGATTTGCTGACCGCCTCGGCGATCCTCTACCATCATGCGGGAGATTACCAGAAGGAGGCCGAGCTTTATCGCGAGATCCTCGAGCGACGCCCCGGCGACCTGCTGGCGCTGTACAACCTGGGCCTTGTCCTCTCGGAAGGGCTTGAACAGCCCGAGCAAGGGCTGGCGGAGATCGACCGCATGGAACGCCGGGTCGGGCCGGTTCCCGCGGTTCTGGGTGCCCGAGGCGTGATCTTGATTCGTCAGAAGCGCTTCGACGAGGCGATCCAGGCGCTTGAGCAAGCGGTTGCGATCGAGCCCACCGCCGCCCGACATTATTATCTTGCCCTTGCGTCGCTGAAATCGGGCCGAAACGATCAGTTCCGCACCCATCTTGACCAGGCCCGCACCCTCGGTCTCGATCCCAACACGATCGACCCGTGGCATCAGGACGAGCTGCAAGACATCCTCGCTCGCTGATCCGCGGTTGAGCAGCGTCTGAATCGAGTCCACGCAGCTCGGCCGCCCCTCCCTTGATTCACCATCAAGGGAGGGGTCGGGTCTTGACTTGCGCGATGCTCCTGATGCCCCCCAACCTCAGGGGATCAAGGCAAAAGCCGTTCGACTCCTTACGCTCTCACAAACGAATGAACGAGACTCGAAGGAGTGAACGAGACTCACATGAACCGGTCAGCCGACGACCGGTCACGACCGCTCGCTCCTGAGAACCTCGACCCCAAGGGTTGAGCCTTCCCCGCTCGCGCCTCCAGCCAACGGGCGACAGCGCTCATGCCGGGGGAGAACCTTCAGGGCCAGGAAATCTCGATGGCTACGCTTGACCGAAGTTCCCGAGCGTCCGGCAAACGAGCCGAATACTCGGACAAAGACCCGGCATTGAACGCTGGGAAATAAAAAAACGCCGCTCCGGCCAGAGAAGGCCGGGACGGCGTTGAGTTGTTGCACTGAGGGTTGCTCAGCTCAAGTCAAACTCAGATCAGTTGGCGGATCGGCGACGGCGAGCGGCCCGAACAGCCAGCGGCAGGGCGAAGATGCCCAGACCGGCCATGGCCAGGGTGGCCGGCTCGGGGATGGCGGAGAAGTCACCCGAGAGTCGGTCAGCCGAGAAGTTCTGGAACACGCCATTGTTGGCCAACAGGTTGGTGAAGCCACCAATGATGCTGAAGTTGAACTCCTCCCTGATCACCGGGAAGAAGATGTCCGACGTGAAGTCGACCGAGCCGGTTTCGAAGGCCGCACGGCCCGAACCCCGCTGGCTCAGCAAGGCCGAGTCGAAGGTGCCGCTCAGGAGGTTTTCGCCACCCGAGCCGATGATGGAGAACGTGCCGAAGAATCCTCCCTGAACACCGGCCGCGGCAGCCGTGTTGGATTCGGCCGTCAGGGTGAAGGTGGCGCCCGTGTAGTTGGTCGGGCCCAGCGGATCGATCATGAAGACCGGGTTGTTGATGGTGAAATTGACCTCGGTCGTGGCCGTGAGGTAGGCCGGCAGCGCACCACCGTTCGACGAGTAATCAATCGAGCTGGCGCCAGCAGACTGAGAGAAGCCGGCGAAACCAATCGTCGCGGTGCCCTGAGCCATTGCACTGGAGGCGAACGAGGCCACCAGCGCGAGCGCGGCCAGGAAGGTAAATCGTTTCGTCATAATGTTGATGACCTCGAAGGGAAAGGGAAACACCCTGGTGTCACATCGGTAACCACTGCTCGATTCCCACTCTGGGTCTCGTTCCAACAGTGATCCCGTCGCTCGACTACTGATCTTGCCGAGTGATTGCTGAAAGATCAACGGTGCGACCGAAACCATGCCCCGCCGCTCGGGCGTCGACCCGACTCAGCGGAACCCATTTCAGTTTTTTAATACTGGAAACCGCCATAAAACACGATTTTAGAGAGGAATGCCCATGACTTCGTTGTGTTCTTGACGTAGAATTTGTGAATTGAGGGGGCCACGTTTCCCCGATTCGCGTGGCATGATGTTGCAGAAACGCAACACGGGTCCATTTGTGTCCTATGGTCAGAGAGGGGTCAGGATTGACCCCATGATTCGAGCATGAGGAGTCGGATCCATGACCACGGGTGAGATGCGAGGCAACGAAGAGGACGTCCAACGCGGCAGGGATCCGCTGCGCCGGGTGATCTTGACGCTTCTTGCCATCTATCTGGCACCGGTTGCGGTTGTCGTGCTGGTGATTGGTGGCCTGGGAATGCTCTGCTGTGCGGTTGCGAAACGGCTCGAACACGAGTTGATATCGCAACGGGGCGGGTTGCGTCGAGATGGGACGGCGCGGATGCTCTCTGTGCCGCACCTGCATGGTGTGGTCAGAAGTCGATCGCATGGTTCGTAGGTTCGTCCCGGGGTCACGCATAAGGTGTCTGGATCGGCTTTCGGTCACTCGCTCACGTGGGGATCAGGATGATTGATCCACTCGTCGATGCGTTGGTTGAGTTCCGTGACCAGGGCCGCCACAAACTCTTCACTCGGGCTCTGAGAGGATTCTCGTTCCCTGGAGGTGATCGTCCGATCGACCTGAACCTTGAACATGGCCGGCCGATGCTGAAACTTGCGTTTCGTCTCCTTGGCGTCCGGGTCCCAGCGACCGTCGTGCCAAAACGAATAATGGGATTCGATGAACTCTTCCCGTCCCGCTTCAGGACGGCTGAAGGTCATCGCCCGGAAGGGAATGGTCGCGGTCGGCTCGGACTCGGAAGCAGGGGTCACGTCGGAGGTCTTCACCGGCACATTGACGCGCCGGGCCTTGCCGGTGGCTTGATACCCCTGAGAGGGGAAGCAAATCTCCGGCGAGTGAGGAAAGACCTGAGTGGCCGGCCCAAAGGCCACCAGCACCTTGAGCATGACTCCTGTGTGGGAGTTGGCATAGAACCGATACATATAATCCGTGCATCCGGCGATCTGTTGCGTCTCGGCTTCCAGCTCTTCCTCTCGAATCATCTCCCAGTGCCCACCCAGCACTTGGGGCAGGTCTCGCAACGGAAACGGCGATTGTTTCACACTCAGCGAGGCGTCGGCGAACAGTTGTTCTTGACGAACGCGCACCAACCCCGAGGCTGCCACCAGCACACAACCCACGATCATCCAGATCCAGGGAGACGGCCCAAGGGGGCGGCGCACGACCGGAGCGGACTGGTCAAGTTGAGGCTGATCAGGCACGAAACATCTCCTCCCAAGGCCACTGCGGGCCATGCAAGACGAACCGAGCAGAGCGCGAATCCGCCGAGTCTTCACGTCTGTTGAAATGCCTCAGCAGGCACCACGAGCAGACAGAACGGCCGGGACCGTCAGGACCAGAATTTTCAGGTCAGCCGAAAGGGACCAGTTCTCGACATAATCGAGATCCTGATGAACCATCCCGGCGGTCCCATCACTGCGGCCACCAATCTGCCAGGGGCCGGTAATCCCAGGCATCACACTCAAACGACGGTTGAACGCTTCGGGATCGAGCGCCTCGAGCCGGTACGAGTCGCGAAGCTGCAACGGCCGAGGACCGACCAGGCTCATTTCACCTCGGAGCACATTGATCAGTTGCGGCAGTTCATCGAGACTCGAACGCCTCAAGAAGCGACCCAGCGGGGTCACTCTCGGATCGCGCCGAATTTTGAACAGCACACCACCGGCCGCTTCATTGTGCGATTCGAGGTCACTCAGGCGACGCTCGGCATCAGCCACCATGGTGCGAAACTTCAGCACGTAGAAAGGTTCGCCACCGCGACCGAGACGGAGCTGTCGAAAGAAGACCGGTCCAGGAGAGCTCAGCTTCACCACTGCGGCGATCGCGAGCATCAGCGGCGCCAGCAGCACCAGCCCAAGGGCCGAGGCCGAAAAATCAATGGCCCGCTTGAAGCGTGAGGCAATCGTCGTCGGGGCAACGGCAAGCGAAGGTCCTGGCAACGCCTGTTTCGCAGACTCCCTCTCCACCATCCGGGCAATTTGCTCGGACAAGAGAATGGATTGGGGCGCCGTAGTGCTCATCGGGCGGTATCTCCAGGGTGGGTGCTCAGGAGTGAGATTCAGCAGGAGGTTCTCATGACCGCGGACTGAAGGGGGCTTCAGTGACAGTCAGAAAAACGCTTCTTGAAGCCAGGAAGAGAGGTGATCGGTTGGAAGATCGCTGCGAGCTAACAACTTGTGTTGATAATCATGCGATCAGAAAATGCCTGAACCGAAGCGTTCGGAGGATAACCGTGTCGGCAGCATAGCAACGCGTCCAGGCATCGTCAACTAGCAGCGAAGCATCACCGCTCCCATGTCGCTTCAACGCAACACGCAGAAGGATTGCGAAGAATCGATGAGCAGCCGCGGAACTCTCCAGCGGCGGCCAATGCCCAAGATGGTCGGTTCCCAACGTCCAGCACTCGCCATGCCATTGCTCGCTCAACGGTCTGAAACACCATCTCACTCCTCAGCCGGCACTCAAATCGTTAAGTCCTAAACGTCCATGTCGAGACCACGCTTCACGCCGTGGCCTCCCTTGTGATAGAGACCAACCCGGTGTTCGTGACACCGGTTCTCCTGTTTTTGGTCATCGCAAAACCGATCGTGGTCATGGCAGCACCACGATTCGCTCCGACTGAAGACGATCGAGTCCTCCGGTTTGTGCCTGTCTCGATCGCACCACTGCCCACCAAACGCTCACCGAAGAACCAGGACGCGAACCGGACAACGTCGTCCTTCACCATTCTCCCACCCCGGCTCCGAGAGTTACCTGATCTCCTGTTCGGAGCCTTCCTCGCAGAGGTCGTTGGCACGTCGGCGCTTGAAGACCGTTGTCCAGTGACAGCAAACCTAAGCACGCCGGAGCCGATTTTCATAAGCCTCCACCAATGCGACCATAATATTGATTATCGGACCGTAGAATCGCGTCTCAGAACGCCAGTCGCGCCAACCGTTTCCAGGCGGTTCAGACGGCCGGAATCCCTCACGATCACCCCTCAATGACACACCAGGAAGACAGGTCGAGGCCGTCGGCGATCGGGTCCGTGAGTGTTTCGACACTTAAGGCAAAGAATCTCCGCCTTGCTCCGGATGGCCACGCGACCGCTCAAGACACTATCAGGAGTCCACAAAACGGATCTTCTGCTGTCCATCGCTTCCGGATCACCGCCGGCTCGAACCTGTTGCGCCAGGCTGTGACCGGCGAATAGATCAAGGACCCGCTCAAACACACCGACGACCGCGCGACGGATCGGCCGAACCGAACCACCCAGGAGATCCGCCGCCGCCGTGGTGAGTCGCGCTCGCGGTGAGACCTGGCAACGGAACCTCGGGCCTCCATCTCGGGCTGTCCCCCCCTGCCCTGGTTCTGCGCTCTCCCTTGTTTCTTCATGACCGTCCTGCGCTGACCTCTGCTCGATCTCTGTCGGATTCGAACCGGAACGGCCCTCTCCCCTGCCCTTCACGAGGGACGGCAAGACTGACCGTTCGGCCCCGGTTTCACGCCCGCCTTCGCCCAACAACGCACCGAGGAATCAAGGGCCCTCGAAACCTTGACGCCTTGGTCACCTGGCACCCTGACAACGCATCACTTTGATACCTTGGTTCAAGAGGAACCAGGTTCACTGGGTCTTCTTGCGGACCTTTGGTTTTCAGGAACCAAGGCGTTTTGACCACACTGGCACCGTGTGAACCAATTTTCCTCAGGTTCCAGGTCGTCCATAAACATGACAAACCATGATGCTCAAGCGACCTGGAATCCAAGTCGTCAAGGAACGCCTGGCACCTTGAAACCAAGGCAACCATATCTTCTTGGCCCCATGATTCCCTTGGACCTGGAAAGATTGCCAATGATGGCACCTCTGACACCAAGGCCATGAATGGTCCTTGGAATCAAGGCACCGAGGCTTCAAGACGCCCTGGCAACATCGGTTGCTTCGTCTTCTTGGTTACCAGGGCCATTGAAGACCTTGGCGCCTTGGTTAATAGATCACTTGGCTTCTAGCGTTCGAGACGCTTAGAGAAACTTGGCTTTTGGATCGTCAAGGTGACTCAGGTTTCAAGTGAACTTGGTTGCCAAGCCACCTTGGCAACTCGGGATAAGTGACGACCTTGGCGTCTTGGTTATGCAGCCACCAAGACCACCCCTCCACCTACGATTCCGAGGAACCAAGCCGCCTTTCTCACCAAGTTCTCATGGGAATCAAGGCTTCCTGGTGCATGGTCGAACCGTCAAACCAAGGTGTTCCAGCCAACTCGGTTGTCAAGGAACCGAGTCTGACTGGCACCTTGATTCCCGGGAACATTGGAGTCGAGCGTGATGGCGAACCGATACGCACAAGGACAATGGTTCCCAGGAACCAGGATGCCTTGAACGTTTGGTTGCCTGTTGTGCAAGGTTTCAGGAAACCTGGTACTCAAGCAAACCATAAGCCAATCTCACGCCGTAACACGATCTCTAGTCGTTATTTACGGCCGAACCCCAAACGTTTCCGGCCGGCGAGGTCTGCCGATCGAGAAGACGGGCAGGGGACTACCGATCGGGGAGGAACGGTCGATGCGGAGCGTCGCCGTGACCAACGCAAAAGGGGGGGTCGGTAAGAGCACGACCGCCATCAACCTGGCAGCCAGCCTGGCTGACCTGGGACGGCGAGTCCTCTTGATCGACGCCGACCCGTCGGGCAATGCGTCGCTTGGCCTCTTCCCGGCGGGGTTACCGTCGGAAGGATTGGCCGACCTCTTGCTCGACGACGCAGAAATAGCCGACGTGGTCTTGCCCACCTGTGTCGAGGGACTCGACGTGATCCCCCCCGGAGATCGCCTCGGTTCCTGCTCCGATCAGATGGGGGGCAGCCAGGGGCTTGGCCAGGGCAGAGAGTTCCGGGTCCGCCGCGTGCTGCGTCGGGTCTGTGATCACGATGTCGTGATCCTCGATACCAGCCCCGTGCAAACGCCGCTCAACGTGGCCATCCTTTACGCTGTCGGCGAGGTCGTCATCCCGATCGATCCGTGCATCGCCGCCCTGGCCGGGGTCAAGACGCTTGAAACCTTGATCCGAGAGGTCGGCTCGCTTCGCCAGGAATTCACCGACGCCGGGCCTTTGATGCTCACCGGCGTCCTGATCACCCGGGTCGATCGAACCCTGGTGGCCCGCCAGATCGAAGCCGAAGTGCGCGACTACTTCGGCGACCTGGCCTTCGAACGGTCGGTGCCGACCTCGGTTCGCTTCCGGGAAGCTTATGCCCGGGGCGTTCCTCTGGTCCGTTACGACCCTTACGGAGCCGGGAGCCGCGCCTATCAGGCCGCGGCCGAAGCGTTCCTGATCCGGGGGGGCGAGTCGGTCGAACCGACACGCAGCGATCCCGACGGGGACGTGCCGCACGAAGCACCCTCCGAGGATGACGCACCGATCGAGGAGCAGGGCGGCGCCTCTGGCGCCGCTGCGTGAGAGCCGTCGACGCGGCGCGACGGCCGGCCACCGGGCGAGGGTGACTGGCCGTCGCGGCGACGGTTCAACCAACGCACCAAATCCAAAACACACGCCGAGCCAGGCCAAAGCGCTCAACGAACCATGATCAAGGGCAGGGGGGGCATTCGAATGAGTACAACCAGACGTGGGGGAATTCCGGGCCCCGAAAGCCGAACCGGACTGGTCCGACCCGCGATGACCGAGGCCGAGTTCGAGCGCCGGATGGCCGCCGCCGAGGCCACCGCCGGCCCCCGCTCCTCCTCCTCCATGAGCGACGGCGACGACCGTCAATCAGTCGATTCGGAGCCCGCCGCCGAGGTCGAATCGGCCCCGAAGTCGTCAGGGGCATCCTCCTCGACAGGATCATCTCGGTCCAAAGGCCGGGGCAGGGGATCTTCCAAGCTCCGGCGTGTTCAGCGCATGTTCGCCATCGAGGAGGAGCTGGACAAGAAACTCTGGCTCTATGCAATCCACGTGGGTAAGGACCGCTCCGAGGTGGTCAACGATCTGCTCCGGCCGCTCGTCGGGTCGATGGTCCTCTACGACTCTCGCGATCGACGTTCCAACCGCCAAGGGGACGGCGACTCGGAGAATTGACCTGGTCCCCCCGTGACGAAGCCGTCAAAGCGGGGGATCGGGAATCGCGCCGCTGACCTCCACTCTGTGGGGCGTGGCCAGTGCCAGGGGGCATCCGGTAAGCTGCTTCCCGATCTTGATTGCTCAATCGGTGACGACGACACGTCCCGAAGGCCGTTCCTTTGATTGTGCCACCCCCCCCCGGACCGACCTCGCATGCTCGACACCCAGGCCCCGCCGGCCACGGCCCCGCCCCCTCGATCCGATCGCCTGCTTTCGATCGACGCCCTCCGAGGGTTCGACATGCTCTGCATCGTCGGCGGCGATCGCCTGGTCCTGGCCTGGGCGGCCTGGTCCGGGTCGGCAACCGCCTCGACCCTCGCCCGGCAATTCGAGCATGTCGACTGGGAAGGATTTCGCTTTTACGACCTGATCTTTCCCCTCTTCCTGTTCCTCGTCGGAGCCGTCTTGCCGTTCTCCCTGAGCAAGGCCGCCGAGCAGGGCAAGGGGGCGGTCTCTCGTCGGATCGGACGACGGGTGATCCTGCTGTTCGCCCTCGGCCTGCTCTGTAACGGTGTGTTGCAGTTCGACTGGGACAATCTGCGGATCACAGGGGTCCTGCAACGGATCGCCCTCTGCTACGGGATCGCCGCGTTGATCGTGATGTCCACTTCCATTCGCACCCAGATACTCATCTGCGCGGCCATTTTGCTCGGCTACTGGGCCTTGCTGGCTGGGGTTGCTCCCCCGGGAGGGATGGCGGGCGACTTCACCAAGGAAGGAAACCTTGCCGGATGGGTCGATCGCCACTACCTGCCGGGGAAGATCCTCGAACCGTATTACGGGTTCGGTGATAATGAGGGATTGCTCTCGACGATCCCGGCCGTCGCCACAGTCCTGATCGGCGCGTTCAGCGGCGCCTGGCTGCGATCGAGGCAACATTCCCCCTGGCAGAAGGCACTCGGCCTGCTCCTGGCCGGCATCCTGAGCGTAATCGTCGGCACCCTCTGGGGGGCGTGGTTTCCCATCATCAAAAATTTATGGACAAGTTCGTTCGTGCTCGTTGCCGGAGGATGGAGCCTGATCCTGCTTGCCGCCTTTTACACCCTGATCGACGTCTTGAAGTGGCGGCGATGGTCCTTTGTTCTGGTGGTCGTCGGCGTCAACGCCATCACCATCTACGTGGTTCCGCGGTTCCTCGACTTCGATCAGATCGCGCGGTTCTTTCTGGGAGGGGTCATTACGCTCTCAGACCGTCTGGTTCCCGGCAACTTCTTTCCCGTGGCCACCGCGATCGGGACCCTGCTGGTCCAATGGCTCTTCTTGCTGTACCTCTACAAGCGACGTCTCTTCCTTCGCGTCTGACACGGCATGGCCTCCTGATCACGACCACGAATGACGCCTGATCAGGCATCATCATCCGGAAACAAGAACGGTTGACCGGGAGGGCCTTGCCCGTTGAGTCGAGCGTCAAGTGTTTCCAGGCAGAAGCGTTCCAGCGCGACCCGGGAACGACGAAGCCCGGGGTGAGCCGCCTTGACCTGAGCTTTGATGGCCTCTCGATCGGCCGAAGACAGGGCGTCCCATCGCGTTCGAAGTTCGGCAATGCGAGCAACCTCGGCCGCTTCTTCTGCCCGAAGTCGCTCATCGGCCTCAATTTCTGCCTCTCGACGCCGACGCTCTTCCTCAGCAACCGACGCCTCAGCCCGGGCGAGTACCTCCGCATCGTCAGGGGGAATGTACCCCTCGGGAGCCTGGTAATCGTCTCGGATCGAGGCCACCAGATACCCCGCCGGATTCCTGGCCAGGCGCTTGTCGTCCTGCCCCGCCATCCAGTCAAAAATAGCGACCTTTGCGCGAAGCATCTCCGGCGGGTATCGCTCAACCAGCTCGACGGCAATCCGAGAGGTGACGCCCCGATTCGTCAGCATCGCCATCAGCTCGAGGCGTTCCTCGGCGGTCGGCTCGATCGTGGAACGCCCCCGGGGACCTCGCAGAAAGACAATCTGCCAGGATCCTCGTGCCTTGCGGAGGTAGCGATCCTCCTCGCTCATGGCTTCCAAAAACCCTTGCTGCTCCAGTTCGGCGATGGCAGGACGCAGGCGACGTTTCAGTTCAGTCGGCTTGTACGAGCGGCTCAGGCCGACATGCTCACAGGCGAACGTCCGCAGGTCGAATTCAAGCCGATCGACTCGATAGAATCTTTTATCGAGAAATCGGAACAGTCGTTTTGTTGTGGGCAATCTCAACTTTAAATAAAATTCAAGATCGATCTGTTTCAGGTTTCCGCTCTGAAAACTGCGGAAAATCACCTCATTCCACTTGAAACTTGAGAGGGGAGGAGGGGCGTTTCCCCGCTTGCCTCGCTTCCGAACTCCCGCCTCCTGGGCCGCGCCGGCACTCCGGGAAGGGCGACGCCGCTCTTTGTCAAAAAGCGTAACGTTATCTAAAACGTGAAAGTTTTCATCCACCCAACTTTTCTCAGTGTTATCCCACCATGCATTTTCATATGAGAGAACAATACCAACCCAGCGATGCAACGCCTCTTCGATTCTCCGGTAGCTCTGGCCCGTCTGAGGCCAACCCAGCAGTTCGATCAATTCGTAACGGGAAAATTTGACTTTCGGCTCGGTGAAATTGTTCCATCGCTTGGTCAGCTGGATCAGGCCGACGAGAATCTCATCATCCATCGACGTCGGCAATCCATGCTTCGCTGTCCCCATGATGGTAAGACGGCGAACGATCGGCGGACCATCGCGACGATCGAGCCGGTCCTCGAACACGAGCGTGGTCTGGCCGTCGGGAACCCGATCCGCGAGCGAGGCGATCGGAAACTCGGCCAGGTTCAGCTCGTCCTTGAAGACGGGTTCCGCCGTCTTTTCATCGGTGAGTTCCGGGTCGTCCGCATCGTCGAAAAGCGAGGGGTCTCGGTCGGGCTTGTCCACGGTGGCGGTCCTGTTCCAGGGGCGTTCCGGGAGCCGAAGTCCGGAACGGTCTCTCTCCGTCCCCGTGGAGAAATCATGCAACAACAATGGCAAAACCTCCAGCAATTGCCCGCCCTTCGCGCGTGCGCACGTACGCGAGCGCGCGCGTTGTTGTTGTTCTTAAAACAAAAGTCTTAAAACAAAAGTCTAGGGGAACGCAAGTCTTTTCTATCAAAAGACTTGCGGATCCAAAGTATGCTCGGTTAATCGTTAGGTGCACGCGAAAGGGTGTCCGGTTAATCGTTAGGTGCACCCCAAAGTATGCTCGGTTAATCGGTAAAGGCGCCCAAAATTTTGAGAGGCCAACGCCAAAGGCGCCCAGAATCTTTTCTGGCTGTTTGTTCGGTATGGGCGGTCAATCGTGAGTGCACGCTGTTCGGCAGAGGAGGCCCTGACCCAATCAACACGGTTTCACAAGGGTGTCCGGTGAATCTGTAGGACCGGTGTTCACCGTGTCATCCGCCCCGAGGGTTTGGCCCAGGCCGGGAACGAGTTGATTGGGCCTTTGAGAGCCACAGCGTCAAAATCTCCTTGTCAATGCATGATCGTTTGCATGGTGTTGGCTTGTCGTCGCGGCGGCGATTGACAGGAAGGGTGTCCGGTGAATCTCTAGGACATGAGTTCACTTGGGTTTGAAGAATTTCAGGGAGGGCAGCAGTGGGGGCTCAGCTCGGAATCTGGGTTGGTCGGACTACCAACCGGTGACGGGTGGGCTTCGACAAAACAGGAACGAAAGGTGTCCGGTTAATCGGTAGAAGGCGCGGGGAATGCGAGAGGGGCGAATGATGCCCGAAGGGTGTCCGGTTAATCGGTAGTAAGAGGCGGTTCGCGTGGGGTCTGAGTGGCTTTTGCTCCAAATCACCGCGACCGCCGGCGGTGCAGGGGCCGCCAGACGTCCCAGGATGCCTCCAGGGGCGATTCTGGGACGCTCGTCGACGTTCTGGTCGTTTCGTCACGACGAGCCGTTCTGGGGCGTTCTGGCGGCTCGGCGATTTGAAGGCTCAGAGGTCGTCTCGGGCTCGCAAGGGGGTTCCGAGCCGCGAGAGCAGGTCGCGCCAGCCCGATCGTGATTCCTGTTCGACTTCCCCTTCGAGTTCGCCGAGGCGGTCGATCAGCCACGAGGTTGCCCGTTCCGAACCGGGAGTCGGCGAGGGGTGGGGGATGTCCAGAGGGGCGGGAGCAGGGGGGGGCAAGATGTTCGAACGATCGGGGGCAGGGGGGAGCAACGGAGCTGGGCCAAGACGCTCCCGAAGTTCGGCCCGGAGTTCGGCGACCTCGTGCTGAAGGCGGTCGAGGCGATCGAGGTGACGCTCGAACAGGGCGGTTTGTTCCTGGTAGAGCTGTCGGACGGCGGCAACCAGGGCGTGCTGAAACTGGTCGTTGGTCCGGATCAAGTCGTCCTGGCCGTCCCGGACCGCCTGGAGGGCGCGCGTCACGTCGTCATGATCCGGAGCATTGGGGAGCGGAGGGGCCACGAGCGACCCGTTCGAGGAGACAACGGGAAACGAATGCCCCAGCGTCGCCGGTAAAGTCGCAAAACCCTCCGGAAGCCCCGGATGGAGTTGCACCAGAAACCGACGCTGACCCAGTCCCAGGTGATCCCCATCGTGCAACCCGACGACCAAGGGGGCCGGCTCGTCGTTGATCGTCAGACCGGAACCGGCGAGGTTGACCAGGAAACTCCCCGAGGCGGATCGAACCAGGACCGCGTGAACCCGCGCAACCGTCTCTCCTTCGACTCGGAGGGCACAGGCCCGGCTCCGACCCAGAAACGACAGCTCGGAAAGCATCGAGGCCGCCTGATCGGGATGATCCTCGGGCCGCAGCACCAGGGGCGCAAGGTGAGTTTCTTCGGCCAGCGGATCAATCTCGGGCAAAACGGCCGGACGACCCTTCTCCGAGCCGGGTTCGAGCAACTCGATTCGATGTCCCGCCAACTCCAGGCCCTGGCCGGGCCGGAGCCAGGCGGCTCGGGAACGGGGCGGCGCGCCATCAAACCGCGTTCCCGTGCGGGAAACCAGATCGACCGCAAACACCCCGTGGGCATTCCGGTGCAAGTAGACATGCCTCAGGCTCGCGTCCCGGCTCAAGACCGGGATGTCTGCCGTTGTGGCTCGTCCAATCAACGCAAACGGCCGGTGGACGATCGCAATGGTTCGCTGGCCCTTGGGATCGATCAGCCGCAGACGGAGCCCTCCCGCGGCCCAGAGCGTGGAGTGCGGAGCCGGAGCCTGGAAGCCATTCGGTTCAGCGTGACCATCGGGAATAGCGATGAGGGTCCTCCCTCGCGTGCTCGAAGGATTCCAAAAGGGCCAATCACTGCCCGCAGTACAATCTCAGCAATCGCTGTACCGAATGAGATCATGTTAGGTGACGCTCATGGAACGGTGTCAAGTTCAAGTCGCACTTGCCAAAATGGCATGATTGCCGAGGGGCGCCACGATGGCGACAGGGGGGTTGGTGTCATTTTGGCAGTACTGATCAATTGGCTTCCAGAGGACATTTGACGCAAATGATTTTTTCGTATGTGGTTAAGGAGAGCATTTTGCGGGCGGCACGCTGATTGCAACTAATTGCCCGATGCGATTCGGGGCATGTCCGACTGAGCAGCATCGGTTTGGCTCAATGACGACCCGGATTGAGCGCAGCGTGTTGTTTTCAAGAGACGTCCGGGTTCCGGGCAACGCCCTTGGTACGCGCCGGGCACATCGACAAAAGAATCGGGGAGGGAGAACGATGGCGATCGAACGCTGGGATCCGTTCCGCGAGATGGTGAGCCTCCGCGATGCGTTCAACACGCTCTTGCAAGAGAGCTTTGTGCGGCCTGACAGCCTCGCTTCAGGAGGATCGGCCCTGGTGCTTCCCCTGGATATCTCGGAAACGCCAGAGGCTTTTGTGGTCCGGGCGTCGCTGCCCGGAATCAAGCCCGAAGACGTTCAGGTAACCATTCATGGCGATACCTTGACGATTCAGGCCGAGACACAAACCGAGCAAGAGCAGGAGCAAGAAACGTGGCACCTCCGCGAGCGGCGTCACGGTACCTTCCGCCGGACGGTGACCCTCTCGGTCCCCGTTGACGCGGATCGCGCAAAGGCGGAGCATGACCACGGTGTCTTGCGGCTGACGTTGCCGAAGGCCGAATCGGCTCGTCCCAAGCAGATCAAGGTCGGGCCGGCCGCCTCTCAGTCCTCCTGATGGGGGGAGACACGGTCCAACCAGGCCATGCAACCGGTAACCGACACTTCGGAATGAGCCCTGGCCGATTGGCCGAATGCTCCTGTTGGGAGCGACGGCAATCGGCCAGGGTTCTCAATCGAACGTTCCATCATCCTCAACGTTTGCGGAACCAGGGAACCAGAGGTCGCCCGGTGGATGCGGAAGGTTCCCGGTTCGGCCGAAAGGCCTCGCCGTTGGGAACTGGTGGCGCAACTGGTAGGTGACCGGGAAGGCTCTCAGGAGGTGGCGTTCCTTCGGAATGACCTCTCCTCTGAGGAAAGCCCGCCAGGCCCCGACCATTGTTCCCGACCGGAGGAGTCACGTCGGGGATCAGTCTGAGGCGAACCGGTTTCGGCCGGGGTTGCTTCGGGGGATCTGCTGGCGGATCAGTTGGATCAGTCGGATCAGTCGGATCAGTCGGCGGATCCGTGGGGTTAGTCGGTGGGTCTGTAACACGCTCCAAAACCGTGAACGTTTCGGCTGCTGGGTTAACCAGACCGGCATCATTGCTTGTCGAAATCAGCCATGTTCCGACTCCTCCTGGGGCCGGATCCGGGGAAAACCGGAACTGAGCCGACGGAGTTTCGGCGGAAAGGACGACAGACGTGGGATCAAAATGTCCTGGTCCGTTGCTGCTAGGAGTGATCGTGACCGGGCTGGTCGGAGGATCGCCCTGGAGCACGACACGGAAGGATGTTGAAGACTCGTCCGCGAAACATTCCGCCGGGCTTGGAACCTCAATCCGATAATCGGATTGCGTGCCCGGAATCTCAATCGTCACCACGTCCGATCCAACGGCCTCAAGACCCGATTCCGTGACCAGATCGATCCGGTACTCGTAGGCCCCGGGCGCTGGGCTGAGATCGACGATGCTCGCGCTCTTGTGACCAACCAGCGGCTCGAACGGAGCGTCTCCTCCCGCCGGCCGCCGCATCCAGCGAAGTGACCAGGGCTCCGGTCCTCCCTCGCCAAAGCCCGAGGCCGCCAAAATCGCCCCTCCCGGAACCTCCGCAACCGGAACAATCGTCGGGGGGACGAGTACGGATTCCGGAGCGTAATTATAGTTTGACTCATTCACAAGGAGGGTTCGATCCGAGAGCCAGTGGCGCACGACCATGGTCGGAAGCAGTTGATTGCCGTACCCTCGGCCATCCTCGGCGCGTTTGCTGCGCGCTGCCCCCTCATCACGCCAGTAGATGTGCTTGTTGATCTGGTTCGGTTGAGCAAGATCGACCACCATCACGTTGCCGCGAGCCGTGGTCGAACTACTACTGTGCAGGTCGATGAAGCGCAGGTGATTGCGTTCGATGAGCCCCCACTGGGGG
Organism: Tautonia marina; assembly: GCF_009177065.1. Classification (NCBI taxonomy): domain Bacteria; kingdom Pseudomonadati; phylum Planctomycetota; class Planctomycetia; order Isosphaerales; family Isosphaeraceae; genus Tautonia; species Tautonia marina. The sequence continues at coordinate 16,411 of NZ_WEZF01000033.1, read as the reverse complement.
CCCGTGTAATGCTGCTCGGTTGTGCTGATGACCGTTTGCAGATTATCACCGGCCGAGTCGGTCACCACGAAATAACGGGTCTGGTGTCGCGGAGTGAACCACGTTTTCGTCGAAGGGAAGGGGCTCTCATGACGGTAGCAGTGTGCCACATGTGACCGTTGGGATTGATTCAGTCGAACAAAGTGTTGCCCCGGAGATGCCTCCAGCGCGCAACGAGTCATGCTGAACTCAAATCCTCCTGTGGTGTAAATTGTGTAATCCGACGCCGATCCAAGATAAGACCGATCAATCATCAGACCACGATCACCACTCCCAAATTGAAAACACATGCCCGCTTCGCGAATATCAAGATCATGAAAGAGGAGATTTCGGTTCCTGGTCCAGATCCTGAACACCGGTTTCGACCGGGTCGTGAGCTCACGAGATGCGATTCCCGAAATCCGCAGGTCAAAGGTTCCTTCAAAGCCGATGTGGCCAAGATTTCCTTCGGGATACGGCGGAGCAAGGATGATCGGTTTTTCCGCGGCCGGATCCCCGTAAGCACCGAGCAGTAACGGGCCTCGCCGATAATTCAGATCGAGCGTATCACGAAACGGAAACACGTCTCCGCGTTTCAGTAGCACTCGCGTGTACGCACAATTGAACCGTTTGAACGCCTCGGTAATGCTCTCCAGAGGCTCCTCCGGAGATGTTCCCGGGCCCTCGTCGCTTCGATTCGGATGCGTCGACGAGACGTAATACGTTGTCCCAGTTTCCGGCCAGGGGTCGACCTGAATGGTGGCCACCTTTCCGGCAAACAGGCATGTCTGCGGTTGCGCTTCCCCTTTCCGGTTGTAGCGCGGGGTCAGCACGACCAGATGGGCGTCATACGTTCCTTCATTTTCAAAGACCTGAGAGACATAAAAGCCGGTCGATCGGGCGTAAGCCTGGCCACTGACCGGAGAGAGATACGGATCATGAAGTTCCTGAGTGCCTGACCTTACAAATCGCCAGAGATAATCATAATCCTGGGCCGCCATGCGATCGACGAGCGGAAACAAGGTGGCATCAAACTGAACCCCTAATGGACCCATCCCATTGGTCTGGCTTGGCCGCACCGAGAACTGAGCCGCCAATCCAAAAATGGCCGGTCCGTCCAGCACGCTGCCGGTCAAATGCACATGCTCGATGGCACCATGAGGCGCACCGAGCCGGTTCGAGGTCCCAAGTACCCGGGACACCCCTGACGAGGGGCCCAGGACTTCGGGCGGAAGGCTTCCCGAACCGATCAGCGCGGCGTTGCGAAAAAAGGAGATCTCCGATCCGGATCGACGGACCGTCAGCACCCAGCGTCGATACTCCAGCGCTTTCCCGGCATCCGTGGAAAACTCATCGGCGATCTGCGTGCATCCGGTCCCAAAGACGTGACCATCCGAGTGTGCCGAGCTGAACGGAATGCCTCCGCCAACCCCTTCCCCCGATGCCACCACGCCTCGTTCCGTCAAGGCAAAGTGCCCCGAAGCATCCAAAGCCGTGCCGGAAACCTCGTCGAAGTCGTACCAGGCTGTGACGTCCGACCTCAGCGGTTCCGGAAGCCCTGCAAAGGACAACCCCGTGCCGCTTCCGTGAAGCGTCTGGACCTCGGCCGATGATAACGCCCGACCCAGCCAGACGCCCCAGTTGTCCAGCAAGCAGGGCAACCCCGCGCTCAGCTCGGCGTTGCCACCAAAACTCAGGCCTGAGAAGGTCGAACCAAGCTCCGGATCGGTTGAAACATCGAGCGTTCCCGACGAAATTCCATCATAATACAGCGTGATCACATTCCCTGATCGAACGGCGGCGAGATGAACCCAGCTCTCCAGCGGGGCTGCCCCGAACGTCGCCGACGGACCTCCCGGAAGATCCAGCTGATACGAACCCGGAGAACCGTCCCCCGCATGAAGAATCTGGGGTCGCGTGCTCAGCGCTCGAAGGTCGGAACAGTCCTTCGCGGCGAAGAGGCCGCTACCACCGATCTGACCATCAACACTCTCGCTGGTCTTGCGCACCCAGCCCGCAATCGTCCATTCCGACCCCGACCAATCCTCCCGGAATCGGTGGTCCAACGTTGCGGACACGACACCTTCCGGAGCGGGATTTGTGGCCGGCGATCCCCCGGAAAACCGTCGAGACCCAGCCGTGTCCGGTGGGGTCGCCGGGTTATCGACGATGTAGTAGACTTGCTCCTCGGTGGCATGAGTGACCCAGTGTTCACCATCAAAGGGCGGTCCCAAACCCGAAACCCGGATGACATCCGTTGTGGCAAACGGATGCTCGGAGCCCACCGTCACCTTGCATCGCAGGCGAGGCACGTTGTCGCTTTCCAGAGGAACGGATTCGGTTTCCGCGAGAGTGATCGAGCGTCGGCCGGTAATGGCGTCCGAGGCTCGGACGACCATTTCGGCAGCTCCGACCGGTTTGACGGCCAACTCCGGAACACCGTCATGATCGACGCGAAGCTCCAGGTACTCCTCCTCTCCGGCCCCATCCGACTCACTATAAAGCCCAAACCCGAGCCCCGATCGTGTTGCTCCCGTCAGGGTCGCCGTCCACTCCGATCGACCCGAGAGGAGGACCTCGCCGTGCTCGAATTGACGATCCCGAGCATTCGAGAACAAACGGGCCGAGTCTCCTCGCCACGGGCATCCGGCCGACGAAAAGATTCGCCCGTTGATCTGATCCGTCCAGCCGGTCACCAGGCTGTCGTGCGCTGCCCGACCAGCTAACGGCCCCCCAACGCTCTCAATTCCTGTCGAGTCCAGCAGCCTATGGTCAGGATGCGACCTGTAGATGTTTTGACGAGTCCCTCTGAGTTCGTCCAGCGGCCAGTAAGCCACCATGCCCCAATTGCGAAGATCTTCCGGATTTAACTGATCAAGATCGGCTCCTGCCCCCGCGTTGTACATCGACGCAATCATCGCGTCGATGTTCGCCCCGATCCCTCCCAGTGAGTTCTTGAAGAACGCGGCGCGGCAGAGACTGATCGGAGGATAGCCAACCGTTTTGGCGGTGGCTCCCAACGTGAATGCCGTCCAGCTATTGATCGGCGAACTGCTGTAAGACGTCGAACCAACGGTCACGCCGTCAACGCTCAAATTGAGCGTCCGGGCCGAGGGATCGGTGGTGGCATCGTGCCAACCGACCACGAAGTACCAGCGCCCGACTTCAATTCCGCCGGGAAACGCCGATCGAGGGGCATTAACGCTCCCGGCTCCTCGGGCCGTGAAACAGAACTGGTCTGCTCCGGTCGGAGAGTTCAGGCACAGCAACCATTCCGAGCCCGTTCCCCACTTGCTGGCAATGTGAGTATTCGGGTTCGACAACCCGACCTCCGAAGGGATCGCGTTGACTCGAACCCAGCACGCAAACGCAAAATCGACATTGCCGGTTTGCAGATCGGCTTGCCCAGGACCAACAAGCTGAGTGTGAGAGGTCCCATTCCAGTGCGCGGCGCCGTGTCCGAAAACACCGCGGTCGGCACGAAGCCAGAGCAAGGGCTCGGGCAGGGTGTCCGGATCGGTAAAAGACATGATTGGCCCCGATGAGATGGCTCCGGGGCCGGCCGCCGGCCGTCCAACGTCGGAAGGCAGGTTTCCATTCTGAACGAGTGTTGCCAAGGTCCTGATCGGTGGCTCGTGACCGTGATCCCAGCAGATCACGGTTGCGTAACCAACAAGCAGCCCCAGCAACGCCCCGACAACCGCGACGGTCCTGCCCAAAGGCACGATCGAACGGCATTGCCGGAGACGGGAATCGTCAAGGGGGGGAGTCGCAGCAGGCCCGCCCGGCTCTGGCGGCCGATCGTTCATCGTCGAGCAAAACCGGGCACTGTGGCTCCTCGGCGGGATCATTTCGCCGGGCTCGACGCAACCTGCGGCCGGCCCCGAGACAATGCCCCCCCTGATGTTACTATCAGAAAAATGAGCCGCTTTAAGCACCTTTTTTTGTCAAAGAACCCCATGGCGAAACCCCTCCGGAGCGTTCCCGGCTCATCGGCACTCCTGGAAGGAGAATCGAACCTCGAAAACACCCCTGGATCGGTTCGAGTCCGATCATGCCTGGTTACCGTGATTGAACCACGGCCGGGACCGAGGAGCCCAGCAGGTTCGCGGCCTCGGCGCGCAGTCGAATCAGCGAGGCGGAGGCTTCCTGATTCCCTTGCAGCAACTGATCAACCCGGCCAAGCGCCTCTCGGGCCCCCTCGATATCCCCCAGCGAGGCCATTGCCAGCGCCCGAAGAACCTCGTCAAAGCCCGTCTCGTCGGGACCGATTCGTAAGGAATGACGCAGCGCCGACAGCGCCGCGCTGGGATCGCCCACCCGCACATAGGCCGCCCCCAGCGTGTTCCAGTACGACTTGCAATCCGGGCGAATCCGAACGGCCTGCTCGGCCATCGCCACCGCCCGGGTCGGGTCGCTCATGGTTGAGTCGCCGCCAACGGCCAGCAACCAGGCCAGGTCGTTCAGGTCGTCGGCATAGGCAATCAAGGCCCTCGGATCCTCTGGGAACACGGCCGCCACGGCCGCTCGTTGCTCCAGGGCCAGTTCCCGAAGCTCGACCGCCTCGGTCCCTCGATTCCGGGTCACCAGATTCCGCGAGAGCCGCTCGCAACACCCCGCCAGGATTGCCCTTGCCGCCGGATCGTTCGGCGACGAGGCCGCCACGGCGATCCGCAGTTCCAGCGCCTGGCGCCGGGCCGGCTCCGCCTCCTCGAACCGATCGAGTGTCTCCCGCAAATCCGCCAGCCGATCGTAGGCATCAGCCAGCGCTTCATGCCCCGATCGATCGGCCAACCGAACCGAGATCACGCGATGGCACAATGCCTCGGCCTCATCGACTCTCCCCATCGCCGCCAGCTGCTCGACTTGCTCAAGCTCTCGGTCACTTCGTCCCTGTGCAACCCAGCTTCGAGCCTGCCCCATCACGGCGGGAAGGCCCATGACGAGCCCCACGATCAACGGAACCGGAATCATCGTATAGGCATTAAGCATACTGTCGTAGGTGTAGATCAAAATCGCGATCGCCAGGCCGATGGCGGCCCCCTGACGCGGCTCCGACCAGGTCTCGACCGGCCGTCGACGGCTCGTCAACACCACGGGAAGGCAGAGCATCGCATAAAGTGCCGTGATTCCGACAATCCCATAGATCCCCATAAACACAATCCACATGCTGTCGAGGATCCGGACATCCGGCGCCCGAGCCCGTCCCTCGGCATAGGTCGCCCATCCAAAAAGCGGCCGTTGCATCACATGGCGAAGCATCCGATCTTCCATGATGATCCGAAACGTGTACGACCAACCCCGTTCGCGTCCGAGGATTGCATAGATGGTCGATGTCAACGCCTCTCGGGTCACCAGCTTGGTAATCCGTAAAAATAGATAAACCGGAGCGATCAAGCTCGCCATCGTGATCAGCAGGCGAGCCCGATGAAGCGAAAGGTAACGGACAAGGCCGATCCCGGTCAGACCCATCAACGCGACCCTGAACCCCGCCTTCGGAATGACAAGGAGTACCGCTCCCGAGGCCAGCAACTCGGGCAACGGACCAAACCGCGATCGTCCCGCCGTGATGGCGATCAAGAAGATCCCCATGATCAGAAAGCCCAGCGCCGCCGTTTCCAGGCAAATCACTGCCCCGGCAATGGCCGTCGCTGTCCAGAGGCCGAAGGGCACACCAGCCAGTTTCGGAACGGCACGGGTCACCCACAGGCTAAACGACACGATCCCCGTCAGGGTTGACCAGAGCGCCAGTTCCAGCGCATTGGTCGCCATTACAATCGGTCGATAAAATCCATACTTGAAACCATTGTACTGTCGAAGTCCGTAAACAAGCTCACTGATCGATGTCTGGCCGAAGACCTCGTACAGAATGGCCGGCGTCATCAGCACACCGGCCACGGTCATCCCGATCGCCAGCTCTCGGTCGGCTCCCGGTTTCCCGAAGTAAAGCCTGCCAACGAAGTAGGGAAGACCCCAGGATTGAATCACGGAGTTGACCGCCGAAATCAATGGCCATGCCCCCAGCCCATTGAGCAGGAACGACGCGATCGGGGTGCAACACACAATCAGCGCCGCCGCGTCGTACCATCGCGGCCGGAAGGTCCCAAACCGACGGCTATCGAAGATCAGGATGCCGATCAAAACGCCCAGGTTGGCCGCTGTGAACTTCGTGTAGTCGGGGAGGCCCGACATCGGCACGATGACCTTGCCCGACAGGAGTAAGTACGATCCGATATAAGACGTGATCACTCCTTTCCACGGTCCGAGGACCGCAAAAAAGAGCAAACAGAGGACAGGCCAGGCCAGCAGGGCGACCACGGCGGTCTGACTCACGGACGGGACTCCTTCGATTCAAGGATGCCTGGCGTCGCGCGCTTGGCCAGCACTCGGCGATAAAAGCGAATGGTTTGCTCGGCGACAATTTCCGGAGTGTAATTCCGGCGACAGTACTCCGCCGCGGCGGCACCCAGCTTGGCCGATCGCGCGGGATCGGCCAGCATCCAGGCGAGGGCCGAGGCCATCCCCTCCGGGTCTTCCGGGTCCACGTAACGGCCGTGCAAGCCGTCCTCGAACAACTCGCTTGCTCCACCGGCTCGGGTGGCCACCAGGGGGCACCCGGCGGCCATCGCCTCGGTAATGGTGATGGCAAACGTTTCATAGCGAGAAGCGACCACCGTCACCGCGGCTCGCCGCCGAAGTTCCGCCACGTCCGAGGGAGGGCGACGGCCGAGCCATTGAACGCGACCCTCGGCCAGGGCCCCCGGGAGCCGATGCTCCAGGTACTCCGGCAACGTCCAGTGCCGACCGTCGCGGTCCAGCCCCCGATCCGGACCCACGAACGTCAGCCGCGCCGAGGGACGATCGCGCAGCAGCACGGCGAAGGCGTCGAGAATCGTGTCTCCGCCCTTATGACGATCAAAGCGACCAATGAAGACGATATGATCCGGTTCGCTGGTCTCGACCCGCCATTGACGATCGGCCGGCACCAGGCGAACCGGATTCGGAATCGCCTCGGCCTCGGGTAACGGTTCATTGTAATACGCACGTGTTCGGTCAATCACGTCTTGCGAAGGGCCGGTGATCCCCTCGACGACTCGCAACACCTTCCCCTCGATCCGCACCCGGCGAGCGAACTCCCGAGACAACGGATCACCCCCTTGGTTCGGACCGTTCAGGAACCAGGGGCCGTGCAGCCGAGCCACCACCGGTACCCGTCTCCGGCGTCCCAGGGTTCCGGGAAGGCCCAAGGTCTCCTCCACTTCCAGGATGTCCAGCCGGGGGTATCCTTCCGCTCCTTGGATCACCCGCCGTAATCCTCGAGCGATCCGCATGATGCGCGTCGCCGGCGCCTTCGGATCGAGACGATAGGCCAGCGCCTCGGCCACCTTCCCAGGCAATCCCGGTGCATACAGCGGCCGCAAATCCAGCACCGGAGCGGGGGGAGCCTCCGAGATCGGCTCGGCCACCGAGCCGGCCAGAATGTACGGCCGATGGCCCAGCCGGGTCATTCCCTCGGCGATCGCCTCAACGTAGGTAATGATCCCATTGGCGAACCCCTCCGGCGGCCATCCGGGACAGTACAGGCCAATCGACAGTGGCGGACCACCGTCCTCCGCCGGTGCGGCTGAGGGATCAAGGGAGGGACTTAACGGCCTCGAAGGGTGCAATCCAGCAATCTCCTGGGTAGCTTCTGGTTCGTGATCCGATCAGACGCCAAGACGTGCCCCCGGCTGCCCGTCGATGGCGTCTCGGTGGTCCGGATCGGGAATCGCAAGCCCTGACGGGGAGCCGAGGGTGGTCACCGTCTGCGTCTCTTTCGACAGGCTCACGGCGCGCGTCACCGGAGGAACAGAAGCCACCACAAACCGCGCCATCTGATCGTTCGGGTATCGGAACAACGCCTGAATCGCATCGGTCATCATTGTATAGGACGGCAAACCGAACAGCAGCGGGAACGAAAAGAGGGAGGTCGACGACACCGCCGCGCAACACGAAAGCCGCAACCGTTCGGCAAACAGCTCGACCGGCCAGGGACCAAGCTCCGGCATCGCCACGATTCCCTCAACCTCGCTTGCCAGTGCCTTCAGAAACGGCTCTCGAGTTCGAGGATGCTCTTTCCAGAGCACGGAGAAGCCCGCCTTGCGCAACGTAATCACCGTCTCTCGATAACAGGAAAGCTCCTCGTCCCGAGGGAGATCGCCGTAATTCGAAAAGCATTGGCCAAGCACGAGGGCCCGGGGCTCCGCGCTCCGATCCATCTCCGACGCAACCGATGGAAGGGGAGCAACCCTCGACCCGTCCCGAATGGTTTCCCGAAGCACGTTGGCCTGAAGCCGGACTCGAGGCAAGTGCCGCTGATATGCCGGTACGGGAATGACCTGATCCGTCCAGAGATAGCTCCCCCCAACCCGATCCAGATGCCTGCGCAGCAACGACCACCGTTTCAGGCGATCCGGGAACCGTCGCTGCGCGAGTCTCGCTCGGATCGCGCGGTAGGTACGTTTCGGCTCGTTCAGAAATCTTCCAATTGAAAGATGATGGTCCTCGTGTTCGACAAACGTGTGCAGGCCGTCCTCATAGAGCATGATTCGAGCGTTCGGAAAGGCTTCGGCCGCAACCTTCTCAATTCCTCCCCAGAGACAATCGAGCCAGATCTCATCCGCTCTGGAAGCACCCACCCGCGACCGGAGCGAGGCAATGGCCTCGGCCACCCCCTCGGCAGACAGATCACGCAACGGCTGATCGACCGTCACCACCCGGTCCCATGTCCAGGTAGCTCCCGCCAGACGCTCGATGACCTCCCGCAGTTCCGGAGTGCTTGGCCCCGTATCCAGCGGAAAGATCACCAGAATCGATTCGGTCGGGCCACCGGATCGGGATGCTGACGCGGACGCCTGGCGAACCGCCGCGGTCGCCACCAGCAACTGCCAGGGACCATGAACGAACACAAGCCTTCGAGACGAATTGGAAAACTCGTTCATGCGATCCTCGGTGCAGCGCGCCTCGTGTCCTCGAAGAAGCCAGAAGCAGCACCCGAACCGCCTGGCAAGGCCCTTTTGGGAGTCCTCATCGCCGACCCTTCACCGCACGGACGGCCTGAAGATTGGCAGGCGACTCGGGGCCTTTATATTCGATCAGAGCCCCCCGACGTCCTCGTAAGCGATTGGCCACGAACCGAAGCTCTCCAATCGCCTGCGGGAATTTCGAGACGGCGCACGAAACACCGAAGATCGCCGATTGCCCCCCCGGCGTTCCCCGCTTCCGCTGCCTTCGAGTGGCCCGGAAGGCGATCAAGGGGTAGCCGAGCAGACCGAGCAGGCTCAACCCTCCGGTCGGCCAGGCCAGCCCGAGGCTGGCGATCGGCACGGCCAGGCCCCAGACGCCGTTGCTCATTGCCTGGCGAAACCACGGGCGGCCGGGCTTCTGAAAATGACGGCAGGCCCCCTCGGCATAGGCGTGCCCCGCCCGGACATGACGACGCCACCACTGGCCAAACCGGGCCATCGCCAGGTCGTGCCGGGTCATCTCGGCGTCGATTCGGGCGACCTTCCACCCTTGATCCCGAAGCCGGAAGCAGAGGTCCGGCTCCTCCCCGGCAATCAAGGTCGGGTCAAACCCGCCGACCTGCCGCAACGCCTCGACCCGCATCAAGGCATCGCCGCCGCACGCCTCGGCATCGCCGACCGGCGTATCCCACTCCAGATCGGCCAGGCGATTGTAAACGGATGCCTCTGGATACCGCTCCCGACGCCTCCCGCACGCCACCGCCAGCTCGGACCTTGACTCCAGTTCCGAACGGGCCCGATCAATCCAGCCGTCGACCACTTCGCAATCGCCGTCGACGAACTGGACGAACCGTAACCCCGGTTCCAGCTCCAGCAACCGCTCAAGCCCCGCGTTCCTCGCCCTCGCGGCCGTGAACGGAATCCTCGTGTCCAGCTCGACGACCTCGACCCCCCTGGCCCTTGCCTCGGCGACGCTCCCATCCTGAGATCCCGAATCGACATACACGATCCGGCCCACCCGGCCGATCAGCGAATCGAGGCAGGCGATCAGCCGATCCCCCTCGTTGCGGCCGATCGCCACCGCGCCGATCGCGTCGAGGTCCTGGGAGGTCGAGGGCTCCGGTCGGGGCAGGGGGGCGGTCACGGATGCGAAATCCTTCGAGGCGAGAGGCTTAGTGCCGGGACGGCTTCGGGCCGTAGCCGTCGGGGTGGGATTCGAGCCATCGCCAGGCGGTCTCAACGATCGCTCGGATGTCAGTATAACGGGGGCTCCAGCCTAATTCCGAGGCGATTTTCTCGGGGCTGGCGACCAGCTCCGGAGGGTCTCCCGGCCGTCTCCCGGCCAGATCCCGAGGAATCGGCCGCCCGACCACCTCCTCGCAGGCCCGAATCACCTCCAACACCGTCGCCCCGTGGCCGGAGCCGACGTTGTAAATCCGACCGTCGCCCGGCCCAATCGCCTCGACGGCCTTCTGATGCGCGTCGGCCAGGTCCTCGGTGTGAATATAGTCCCGAACGCAGGTGCCGTCTCGTGTCGGCCAGTCGGTGCCGAAGACGGTCAGCTTCGGACGTAAACCGGCCGCCGCCTGAAGGGTCAACGGAATCAGGTGCGTCTCGTGACGCCGATCTTCCCCGTACGTTCCGTCCGGATCGGCTCCTGCGGCATTGAAGTACCGCAAGATCGCATAACCGAGGCCATACGCCGCCGCGTAATCCTTGATCAAGCGCTCCGCCGCCAGCTTGGTTGTCCCGTACGGATGCTCCGGATCCTGCGGCGTGGTTTCGGTCAACGGCATCTCCGCCCGATTGCCGTACGTTGCGCAGGTGCTGCTGAAGACGATCCGGGGCACCTCGGCCCGCCGCATCGCATCGAGCACGCTCTTGGTCCCGATCACGTTGACCCGGTAGTAATTATCCGGGTCCTTCACCGAATCGGGCACAATCGCCAGCGCCGCGAAGTGCATCACCGCCTCGGCCCGGTGTTTCTTCAGGGCTTCGGTCAGGGCGTTCGTATCGAGAATGTCTCCCACCACCAGGCGATCGCTCGGCACGCTCGGCGGGTTCCCTTCCGACAGGTCATCGAAGGCGATCGGGTCGTGCCCGTGCTTCAAGAGCCACCGCAAGCAGGCGCTGCCGATATAACCGGCGCCTCCGGTCAACAAGAGCTTCATCCGATCAATTCCTCCGAGGGCCGAATCCCTGACTCAAGGCCCAGGACCCACCGCATCCGAGACCGCGCTCGGGCCGATCACCCAGGGGCTGCATATCATAACCAATCGGTCCCGACGCGGGGACCGGCCCCCAACCCACCTGGCCAGCCTCTCTGGGCCATTCCCGGCCAACCTCGTCTCCTCGCTCTCATCAAATCACCACGCCGAGAAAATTCGTCGTTCAGGATGTTTGCGGTGCCGGGCGAAATTCTGTCGAATAAGCCGAATAAGCATCTTGCGGTCTCGGTCGGGCCGCGCCACAATGAAGACGGTCCATTCGAGAAGGATGGTGCCATGGCCACGGTGGCCCTGTCGATGCATCGCACATGATCGCATCGTCAGGGCTTTTTTTATGAATGTGATCGGCTGACAGAGCGTCATCGAGGTCCGAGAACAAGGGCGGGCTTTTCCCAACGAGCCCGAGTGCGAGGTTCAACAACGCTGATCAAAAGGGCCGTGCAAGCGGTCCGAACCGTCCCGAAGGTGTGTGCGCCGTTGTGTGATCTCCAGGCATTTTGACTGATCCGCCTGATCGCGGCGGTCACATCACGCAAGGAATCGTGACGGGGAGGATGGGCTCGTCCGGCCTGCGCTCGTCGTCCGCGCCGAGATGATCATCAGCCTTGCCGACCACCACCGGTGGGTAATGCCGTTGCCGGTTCCGCCGGAGATTGAACCCTCATCTGATCTTCCCTGAATTCGAGGTTTTGACACGGAAAGCCGGACCGGCCGAATCGAACGTGAGGATGTCGTTTTGCTCGAAAGGATGCATGTTTTCCGCATGTCGATCTGGCGATCCGTGGAATCCTAGATTGAGGCATCGTTCCGTGATGACAACCACACGATTCTCCCGCGGATCAGGACGCAAGCGATTCCGTCTCGGCCGGCGGCCGACCCTGGAACTCATGGAGTCACGGACGCTCCTGGCCACCTTCACCGTCACCAGCATCGGTGATAACGGCGGCGTGGATCCGCTCCCAGGCGCGGGAACGGGAACGCTCCGGCAGGCCATCGTCGACGCGAATAACGCCGCAGGGGCCGACGACATCGTCTTCAACATCGCCGGGGCCGGTCCGCACGTCATCGCCCCCGCGGCTGCCCTGCCGCTCCTGACCGACGTGGTGACGATCGACGGCTTCACCCAGGCCGGGGCCTCGGCAAATACGCTGACCAATGGCAACGACGCCGTCTATCAGATCGTCCTCGACGGTACCGGCGCGGGGGTCGGAAGCGACGGTCTCCAACTGGCGATCGGCTCCGATCAGAGCACCATCCGCGGCCTGGTGATCCAGAACTTCTCCGGCGACGGCATCGAGATCAACAGCTCCAGCCTCAACACGATCGAGGGGAACTTCATTGGCACCACCCTCGACGGCTCGACCGCCGCGCCCAACGGTGGCAACGGCGTCTTTATCCACGCCGTGAATGAAGCGGCCGATCAGAACACCGTTGGTGGCAGCACTCCGGACGCTCGCAACCTGATTTCCGGCAATGGGAGTAATGGCGTCCATATCCTCGCCTTCGATGGACCCACGGCCGATGGTAACCGGATCGCGAACAACTACATCGGCACCAACGCCGCCGGTACCGGGCCGCTGGGCAACGGCAGTAACGGCGTGTTTATCGAGAACACCTCGTTCAATCGGATCGGCACCACCGGCGGCGCCGTCTTCCCCGGTGCTCCGAACCTGATTTCCGGCAACGGGAACGACGGCATCCTGATCCGGGGTGTTGCCCTCGACGGCAGGGCCGCCAACAGCAACGAGGTACGAAGCAACCTGATCGGCACCGATGTCTCGGGGGCCGTGCCGCTCGGGAACGCCCTTCACGGTGTCGAGGTCTCCTTCGATGCCAACGACAACTCAATCGGCGGTGCTCCGGCGATCGCCGGTGTCGGCAACACCATCCGCTTCAATGCAGGGGACGGCGTGGCTGTCACCGGATTGCCGAACGGTGGGGGCGCACCCCGCGGCACCATGATCATGACCAATGCGATCGACGACAACGGCGGCCTGGGCATCGACCTCGGCGACGACGGTGTCACGCTGAACGACCCGCTCGATCCCGACCTTGGGCCGAACAACTTCCAGAACTTCCCCGTGCTGACCTCGGCCGTGAGCACGGCCACCAATCTGACCATCATTGGCACGCTCAACAGCCTGCCAAACCAGACGTTCGTCGTGCAGTTCTTCTCCAGCCCGGTTGCCGACCCGAGTGGATTCGGTGAAGGGCAGACCTTCTTGTTCGAAACCACCGTCACCACCGATGCCGCAGGCAACGCGCCGATCAATTCCGTGTTCGCCACGCCCATTGCTGCCGGCCTGGCCGTCACCGCAACCGCCTCGCTCGTGACCGCGGCGGCTCCTCGGATCGAGACATCGGAGTTCTCCGAGGCGATTCTTTCCGAAATCGTCGGCGTCGACCTGGCGATCACCAAGACCGACGTGCCCGATCCTGTTCTCGTCGGCCAGAACCTGACCTACACCCTGACGGTGACCAATAACGGCCCGAACGACGCGACGGGCGTGATCGTGACCGACACCCTGCCGGCGAACGCCACCTTCGTCTCGGCCACGCCGAGCCAGGGGACGGCGAGCGAGGCCGCCGGGATCGTCACAGCGAACCTCGGCAACCTCGCTGCGGGCGCCTCGGCGACCATCACCATCGTCGTCACCCCCACCGCCGCCGCCGCTGGCACGACGATCACCAACACCGCCGACGTCGGCGCCAATGAAGAGGACACCGACGACACCAACAACACCGCCACCGCAAGGACCGACGTCCTGGCCGCCATCGACCTGGCAATTGCCAAGGCCGACACCCCTGATCCGGTCCTGGTTGGTCAGAACCTGACGTATACCCTGACGGTGACCAACAACGGCCCGAACGACGCGACGGGCGTGATCGTGACCGACACTCTGCCTGCGAACGTTGCCTTCGTCTCGGCCACGCCGAGCCAGGGGACGGCGAGCGAAGCGGCCGGGATCGTCACGGCAAACCTTGGCAATCTGGCCGCGGGCGCCTCGGCGACGCTCACCATCGTTGTGACTCCCACCGCCGCCGCTGGTGGCACGACGATCACCAACACCGCCGACGTCGGCGCCAATGAAGAGGACACCGACGACACCAACAACACCGCCACCGCAAGGACCGACGTCCTGGCCGCCGTCGATCTGGCGATTGCCAAGGCTGACACCCCCGATCCCGTCGTCGTGGGTCAGAACCTGACGTACACTTTAACGGTCACTAACAATGGCCCGAGCGGCGCGACCGGCGTGGTCGTGACCGACACCTTACCGGCGAACGTCGCCTTCGTCTCGGCCACGCCGAGCCAGGGGACGGCGAGCGAAGCGGCCGGGATCGTCACGGCGAACCTTGGCAATCTGGCCGCGGGCGCCTCGGCCACCGTGACTATCGTCGTCACTCCCACCTCCACCAACGGCGGGACTCGGGCGACGATCACCAACACTGCCGTCGTTGTGGTCAATGAGACCGACACCGACCCCGCGAACAACACCGTGACCGTGACCACCGAGGTCGTCAGGCCCCCGGTCGTCACCGACCTCGACCGGCTTGGCGTCCACCACCAACCGACCGTTCTGGTCGTCACCTTCTCCGACCCGATGGACGTCGGACCCGCGACCAATGTCGCCAACTACAGCCTGATCGTCTCGTCCGGCCCACATGCCGTCGGGCGCGAGATCGACATCGTCGACGCCGTGATCAGCGCCGATGGCCTCTCGGTCCAGCTCTACCCGGCCATTCGTCTGCCGATCCACGCGTTCCGCTATCAGCTTACGATCAACGGCATGCCGGAAGACGGCCTGGCGAGCGACGGTGTCTTGCTCGACGGCAACTACGACACCCTGCCCAGCGGCAACTACGTCTCTGACTTCGGCCGCGAGATCCTCGTCCTTCCCACTCCCATTCACACGCCCAGACCCACCCCGATGCCCCCCAACGGCGTCCCCCACCAACCGAGGCCGCACGTTCCTTCGTGGTTCCCCCACGAACTGCTCTCGGTCGGCAGCGTCGCGGAGCTTGACCAGTGGCTGGCCGATCGCGGCCATAGCGACCGGGTCGCGTTCCGGAACTACGTCATCAACCTGCTCAAGCTGCCGACCGAACCGATCGGCTCGGCCGTCGAGGTGCAGGCCGCGGCCCGGACGATCGCGCCTTCCACTCGATCCCCGCTCCCGGCCTGGGTTCCGACCTCCTTCCGCAGCGTCGAAAGCCTCGCCGCCCTCGACGCCGAACTGGAACGCCTCGGCCAGACCAGCAGGGGCCGCTTCCGGGCCTTCCTGGCCGACAAGCTTGACCTGAACTGACCTGATCCGTTCCCGGCGCGTTTCCTCCCGACCCCGCTCCGCCGCTTCCTCGGCGACGGGGCGGGAGGGTTGTCTCCGTTGCTTGGATCGATGGTCCTTCTGGTATCCCGGGCTTCAAGGCGGGCTCACTTGCCACCTGTGCCGGAGAGGCGCGGGTCGGCCGGGGGAGAGGTAGGGGCTTCGGCCAAGGGGCCTGGCGTCGGCGACGTACTCGAACGTCCCCTTGCCGCTCAGGATCGCCGCCCAAATCCCGATTCCACGGAATCTTCACCCTCCAATCGTGCTTGAGCGAGCAGTCCTCACATCGACTCTCCGCCTCAATTTCCACGATCGCCCGATTTTATGTGACTGCCGGTCCTCCGTTTCTCGATGATCAAAGCGTGGCTTGTTGGCCCCCTCGCTCCTCGGCCTCGTCTCTTTGGCAACTCGATTCCAAGGCAGTTTCCGAGCGGTGCCTTGATGGTCCTCGGTCCTCAGATGCCTGTTTGTTGGCCCGGCCCTTTGCGGCGCGAAACGAAGTCAAACGAGCAAAGCCGTTCTGACGAAACGAACCGGGGTCAATTGACCGAAGTCCTTGACTTCAAAGCACCATCCGCCCCAATGCACCAGCGCACCCGAAGCGCACCCACCGGCGCACCTTGGGGCGCACCGCACCACGAGACGACCCACCACACGACCTCAGAATGGCTTCCGCCTCGCGAGACGAAACAAACCCAACCGCCAGGCGCCCGTTTGACGAAACGAATCGAGGCCGATTGCCGCAAGTCCTTGAATCGCAATGGAGATGAGCTTGCCGAGCTTGCGCACCGGGGGCGCACCGACCAGCGCACCCGAAGGCGCACCGCACACC
>NZ_WEZF01000032.1 GCF_009177065.1 Tautonia marina | reverse complement strand
TGGCCTTCCCTGGCCGACGCCTTTGCGGAGTCCGCTTCGGATCTGCGTTTTGGATTCCTCGGTGGCTTCCCCCGCCGGCAAAACCGCCGCGCAGGGAAGCCGGTCGATCATTCCGAGGTCCGGTTTCAACGGGTTTATCGTCGCGGCCGGTTACACGGCTTGAGATGATCTCGGGGTGGCCGTCGGAAGCCGGCCCCGACCGCCGGCCCTCGATCGCGTGCCGCGACCGGCGGGCGGCGCGCCGTTTCCGTTGCAGGGTGCCCGATCGGGACGGGTCGTGATCAGCCCGACCAGCCCTTTGACCAACAACGGCTCCTCTTTACCTTGCGGCGGACTCATTCACAGACCGCGAGTGAAAATCGTTCAGAGTCGGATCAGGTGCGGCCACATGATCACCAATCCCGCCGGCGAGGGGCTGCGGCCACCTCGAAAGGCACGTCGTATTGTCAGATCAACGCACGCAGAAGCCTTTTGAGTTTGATCGCGGCGACCATGTGCGGGGGCACGCCGTTCCGGACAGAAACGCGATGCTCTGCACGCCTGCTTTTCAGGCGTCCTGTAGTACCCGTCCGCCG
The DNA here is from genome assembly GCF_009177065.1 of Tautonia marina. Lineage (NCBI taxonomy): Bacteria > Pseudomonadati > Planctomycetota > Planctomycetia > Isosphaerales > Isosphaeraceae > Tautonia > Tautonia marina. The sequence goes on along the minus strand of NZ_WEZF01000032.1, from coordinate 43,385 downwards.
TTCGAGACGAAGGGCATTGGTAAACGAGGCGAGCAGCACGTTCGAAGCCGTAATACCCTCTCTACAGCGAAGATGTGCAGTCCCGATCGGGCGTTATGCGCAGTCTTTGTGAATTGACTGCAATCCGACCAATGGCCATGTGGACGAGACATTCCTCCCGGAGATCCATCTCGCCCCTCCGGCCCGGAAGCAGGAGGGGACGATTGGAGGCGAAGAATCACTCGGACGGCGGCAGGATGACTTTATCGATGACGTGGATCACACCATTCTCGGCCTCGATATCGGATTTAACGACCTTGGCCTTGTCGACCATGACCCTGCTCCCGTCAACCCAGATGGTCGCCTTGGCGCCGGCGGCGGTGTCAACCTTCTTGCCATCGAGCTTGACGACGTCAGCGGCCATGACCTTGCCCGGGACAATGTGGTAGGTCAGGATCTTAACCAACATTTCTTTGTTCTCGGGCTTCAGCAAGGCTTCGAGAGTGCCTTCAGGCAGCTGCGCGAAGGCTTCGTCCGTCGGAGCGAAGACCGTGAATGGGCCTTCGCTTTGGAGCGTTCCTGCCAGGTCAGCGGCCTTGATGGCAGCGACGAACGTCGAGAACTGGTCGTTGGAGGCGGTGGTTTCGACAATGTTCTCGCCATAGAACGGGCCGCCCAAACGAGCCATTGCCCTGAGCTTGCCACCATTGGTGTCCAAAGCCATCAGTTGCCGATCAACCTCGTCGAGGGGGCCGCCGAAACTCTCGGTCGACTTGCGGACACCACGCATCGCACCCCAGAGATCAGCCGCAACTTGGAGTTGGTCGACCATGGCGATTGCCCGTGCCCGATCCTTCAGCGCGATCGACTCGAAGACCTCCTCGGCGAATTTGGTTCCCGCGACTAACTTGTCGGCTCCCCATAAACCGCCGTCACGATCGTTGATATACCAGGCGAGCGCGCCCTCCGGATCCTGATGGGCCCAGGCCTCCATGACAAGGGGGAACGTCTCTCGAACAAACTCATATGTAGGATAATTTACTAAGGCTTCGACCGCTGCCTTCCCATTCTTCTGGGCTAGGTTCACGAGCAGGGTCTGACCGAGGAGCACAGACTGGCCGATCCTTCCCGGATCCGCGTGGTAACCGATCAGATTGACCCACACCTGATCGTCGAAACCCTTGGGTACCTTCCGCGAGAGGTCGATGTCTTGCAATTCATCGACATCCTCCCTCCGGATCGCCCTCCGCTCACCGAGTTCATCTTGCAAGACGATTCGTTCGGGATTGTCCTCGATCTTGAAACCCGAGAGGATATTACCAGCGAGGGTTGCGACCATCACTTGCGGCGGATAAGGTTCACCGACGGAGAAAGCCGGTCGGAGTTGAAAGTAGACTTCGAGAAGCTCCTCTACCTTTGCATCCGAACACGCCTGATCGAATTGTTCCAGAGAATCCAGATCGATCGGTGGCTGCCCGCTCGGTTCTGGGGAGCGATCGCCGACCTGGATCGATCGAGCTGCAGCGACTGCCAGCCTGCCGGACACGTCATCCCTCGTCTCCGAGCCTGTGATCCGCCGGTCTCCGGATGCTTCGGGCTCCTGCTGGAAGCCGACGCTCGCGATCATCAGGCCATCGTTCTCACGCAGGCCGCTCACGAAGACGTTCGTCGGGAGCCCCTCGTAGTTGTTCGAACTGGGCGGGGCGAAGGATTGCCCAACCGAGAAGAATGTGTCCGGCCCAGCCCTCTCGCCCTCACAGAAGTCCTCGGGCGAGTCGGCACGGACGAGGCGAATCAGCTTCCGGTTCGTGTAGGAATTGTCGTAAGAGAATTCGTCCTCGTCGGTGTCGACACTCGCATCGACATGCCAGATCAGAAGCCCTCTGCCCGGGATCGATCCTTCTCCCTCATCGTTACCGACCTGAGCTCGATATTCCGCAATGAACATTTCCTGATCTGGAGCATTTCTTCGAGATAGTCCCGGGAAGACCGCAACCCCCTTCGGGCCCGGCTCTTGGGAGCCCGCGGCGACCAGAGAAACCGTTTTGGGAGGCCCCGATCCGATCACTTCGAGCTCGATCCAATCGAGGAGCCAGCGGCTGAAGGCGTTGTGGTTCCCCCAGTTGCCATCCATCATGTCGAGGGAGCCGATTCCGCCGTCCGGCCCCTTGCCGCTCTTGTAGTCGTAATAGTCGGGGAGGCCGAAGGCATGGCCCATCTCGTGGATCAAGGTGTGCGGATTGAAGTCAGCCCCATTATCGCGTGTCTTGACAAACTGGAAGACGAACTGGTTCAACCGCTTTCCGTCGAATAGCCGGTGTTTGGCTTCCTCGACGAATTTCTGGAAGTTCCACTGATAGGCCCACCAGAAGCCGTACCACCCCGTATGCGGGCCAGTGTACAGGATGGTGACCAGATCGATGTCGCCGTCGTTGTCATTGTCGTACTGGGCGTAGTCGAACTCATCGTCCGCTGCCTCCATCGAAGCAGTGACCATGTCGAAGATCGCCTGGCAATCCAGCCTGGCCTGTTGCAGGTTCTGATCCGGTCCCTCCGGTGCCACTGCGGGTTCATAATCGGCGCGTTTTCCCGGTAAGAGGAACCAATCGAGCACATCGCCTCGCAGTTCGACACGCCCCTGAGAGGCTCGTCGGTAGTAGGCGTTCACGCTCTCATAAGGGAAGTATTTCTGCGCCGCTTCAGTCCCGCTTCCGTAGATGTTCTGGTGGATCTGAGAGGGGGTAAGACCAGGCAATGAAAAGGATGCACGGTAGTCTTTGAACTCGATGGGGACCGTCAGCGTGCGAACGGTTCCTTTGGACTTCAACTCCGGGTCCTTGGTGAACGGGAACGCCAGTTGAGGACCCCCGAATCCCCCTCTGCGACCCGGACGGGGTTGTGATCGACCACCGGCCTCGAACCCAGCCTTCTGGACCTTGTAGGACGCACGTTGCCGGAGCCCTTCGTCGAATCGATGAGGCTGCATCCAGCTCGCCCTCGCAAGCCTCTCCTCGTGGGTACCCGCCTCCTTCATCTTCTCGATCTCGCCCGGTTCGGGTACATCGAGGGCAGACGCGTATAGCCACCCACCCACAGGTAGGAACAAAGCAAACGAAGAGAACAAAGTTGCAATTCTTCTAGACATTTGCAAAGTCCTTTCACGAATCTGTTGCGCTTTAGTATTGTGACGGTTAACGGCCTCCCACACCGCATACTATAACCGGACCAGAAACGAGTCCAGCAGCCAGCTAACATGCGTTGGCATTTTCTATGATTTACCTCGCATCCCATGCCCGGCTGGGCAGCGAACCACGCGTCGGGCAGCAGCCCCGAGAGTCGGTCTCCGGGTGGTTCGGCAGCCGCACCAGCAAAGCCTTGAGGTAGGCGAAGGGTCGCCCCAGGTCGTCTACCTCATTCGTGTAGGGCCTGCAAATTCCCCATAAAATTAGGCATGATTTTCTGTCTGCCGCATAGATCCAAACAGAGGGCGCTAGGCGTCTCGATTCATCGAAAATTAGCAATTATGCATCTGGCCGACCTACGCCATCAGAATCTGGAAAAATGGGCTATCTGACAATGGAATGATGCGTGCGTTCTCCCTGTGTGTGCAACCTCTCGGGAAAGAATCCTTGTCGAGACGAAGCTCGGTGACCAGGCAGTTATTGGCCCCGGAACTTGCGGACGATGGCGACGTATTGCTCGGCGAGGGAGCGGAGGCGATCGAGATTGCCAGTGCGGATCGCTTCGGGTTCGACCATCGAGGAACCAACGCCAAGGCAGCAGGCGCCGGCCTTCAAGAAGGATTCGGCCGTGTTCAGATCGACGCCGCCGGTGGGCATGACGCGGACCTGGGGCAGGGGGCCGCGCAGGGCCTTCAGGTAGCCGGGGCCGCCAACGTCGGCGGGGAAGACCTTGACGATGTCGGCGCCGGCTTCCCAGGCGGTCAGGACCTCGGTCGGGGTGAAGGCGCCGGGCATGATGGCCTTGTCGTAGCGCCGGCAGAGGCGGATGACCTCGGTGTTGACCGTCGGCGAGACGAGGAACTCGGCCCCGGCCAAGAGGGCAGCGCGGGCGGTCTCGGGATCGAGAACGGTGCCGGCTCCCAGCACGATCCGATCGCCGAGCGCCTTGCGGACGACCCGGATCACCTCGGTCGCGTCGGGGACGGTGAAGGTGATCTCGGCGGCCGTCACGCCGCCATCGGCCAGGGCTCGGACCACGTCGGCCAGTTGTTCGCCGGATTCGGATCGGACGACGGCCACGATGCCGCAATCGAGCACGCGCTTGAGAGTCGCTTCGCGGGACATGGACGGAAGGTCTCCTTCGACAAAGGGAGGGGTGCGGGGTGGGGCTCGTCAGGATGAAAGACGGCCCCAGGAACGCCATCATCGCGGTCGGGGGTGGTCGAGGTCCACAGCGCGGCGGAAGTCGTCGCGCGTCGGGCGGGGGTTTCCCGGTTCGGAGCGGGCGGTTAGGGTAGTATCGCTTCCCTTCGAAGAATGATGCGTCCCCCTCGTCCTGGGTGGCCCCGATTGCTCGTCAACCGGGGTCGCGGAGCGACGAGCTGTCTCGGTGGGGCCTGCCACCGCCTCTCGCGGCTGCGCCGCCCCGGTTGGCGAGCAACCGGGGCCACCCAGAGCGCATCATTTGATTCGGATGGAAGTCGCAGGAGATCGCATCGAGCGAGACTCGGGAGCGACGATGCGGTTCGGTTCGATTCGGATTCGGGCGAGCGATCAATCGCGTGGTGGTGAGCATCGAGACGATCGGGCCGTTGCTGCTGTCGATCCGGGTCGCGCTCCTGGCGACTCTGGCGGTGGTCGTCGTCGGTCTGCCGATGGCGATTCTGCTGGCCCGGGGGCGGTTTCCGGGCAAGGGGTTGATCATGGGAATCATGACGCTCCCCCTGGTCCTGCCGCCGACGGTCCTCGGCTACGTTCTCCTGCTCCTGCTCGGCCGACAGGGGCCGATTGGGAAGGTGCTGGAAGGCGTGTTCGGCGGGGTGCCGGTCTTCCACTGGACAGGCTTGGTGATCGCGGCGACGGTGGCGGCGTTTCCGTTGTTCCTGCTGCCGGCTCGGGGGGCGATCGAGGCGGTGGACCCGGACCTGGAGAACGCGGCCCGATTGCTCGGTCGCCGGGACGCAAGCGTCTTGCTCCGAGTGACGCTTCCGCTGGCCTGGCGAGGACTGCTGGCCGGGGCCTTGCTCGCCTTCGCCCGAGCCCTGGGAGACTTCGGCGCCTCGTTGATGGTCGCCGGCGATATTCCCGGCCGCACCCGCACCGCCGCCATGGCCATCTATGATTCGGTCGAGGCCGGTCAACCGGCCAACGCCGCCTGGCTCTCGGCCCTGATCGCCTCGGTCGCCATCGTTCTCTTGATCGTGGTCAATCGGGTTATGCCCGGCTCAACCGAACCGAGGCGCACGCCCTTGAAGTCGGACCGATGAATGACTCCCTTTCCCTGAGGAACCGAGGAACCCCCCGCGCCGATCCTCCCGAACCTTCGGGACGGATCGACGGGGAGCATCCCTCCTCGACCCCTGCGCATCTCTCCCCGGGTGGTGACCTCCCAATGCTGGAGGTCGTCGTCCGGCATCGGGTGCATTCGGGGTTGCTCCTCGACGCAACCGTGAGCATCGGCCGCGAGGTGGTCGTGCTGTTCGGGCGGTCGGGGGCGGGGAAAACCAGCTTGCTCCGGCTGATCGCGGGGCTTCATCAACCTGACGAAGGACGGGTGAGCCTCGGCGGCCGGGTTCTGTTCGATCGGCCATCGCGGATCTGCGAGCCGCTGCGGACGCGACGGATCGGCATGATCTTCCAGCACGATCGACTCTTTCCTCATCTGAGCGTCGCCGGGAACCTCCAGTTTGGCCTCGTCGGTTGGTCGAAACCCAAGGCCCGCGATCGGGTGGCCGAGGTGGCAGCGCTCTGCGGGGTCGAGGGCTTGCTCGATCGGCGGCCGGGCACCCTTTCGGGAGGAGAGCGGCAGCGAGTGGCACTCGCCCGGGCTCTGGCACCGAGGCCGGAGCTGCTGCTCTGCGACGAGCCGTTCAGCGCCCTCGATCTGGACGCCCGAGACGCCCTGGTCGATCGTCTCCGCCGCATCCAGCGCCGCGAAGGGGTGCCGGTGCTTTACGTCACCCACAGCCCGGCCGAGGCCGTGCGCCTGGGTGATCGGTTGCTGATCCTCGAAGGCGGTCGGATCGTCGCCGAAGGCCCCCCGAGCGCGGTTTTGCGGAACCGGCGATCGGAGCTGACGACCGAGGAGAACGGATCGCCGCCGGTCGGCTCTGGATCGACCAGCCTCCGGGGGGTGGTGGTCGATCACGAGGACCCTTCAACCCGGCTGGCCATCGACGGCGGCCCCGACCTGATCGTCCCGAGGCTTGATCGCCCGATCGGGACCGACGTGCTGATTTCGGTCCCCGCCGAGGACATTGTCTTGCTGGTCGGGCCGGTAGGCGGGCTCAGTGCGCGGAACCTGATTCCCGGAACGGTCGAGCGCTGTGTCTCCCTTGGCCCCTTGACCGAGGTCGTTGTCACCTCCGGCGCGGTACGATGGCGTGTGAGCATCACGACCGAGTCGGCCGACGCCCTGGCGTTGCAACCGGGAGTCGCGGTTCGGATGATCGTCAGGGCACGAAGCGTTCGGGTCAGCCCCGAGGGATCTTCGGACCCCTCCTGATGCGGTCCGGTTGTTCTGGGCCGTATCTGGCAAAGCAGCTGAGCGGCCAGCCCGACGAGTCGGCCACGTTTTGACCGAGATCGCTCGGCCCCTCTCTCCCCCCCGTTCGGACCCAATCCCCCGACGTTCGAGTCCCGCGTCGGGCCGTTGCCTCCCCTGGCAATTCCCTTCCCTCGATCGAACGACTCTCCGAGCCGCACTGATGGAATCGTCCCGAGCCGAGCGTCCGCTGCCCTCAACCGATCGACTGGCCGAAACCCTCGACCTGGCCACGGCGCAGGCGATCGAGCGCGGCGATTCGACCGACCACGCTCCGGACTCGGGCAGCCAGATCCCTCAGGACGGCCGACCGGTCGAGGTGGTGGAAGGGGCGCTCGACCTGTCGGACGAGACGCGGCTCTTGCTCCGGGTTCGGCTCAGGGCCGTGGCCATCATCTTGCTGTCGGGCTTCGGCGCCTTTTTCGTCCGGAATCAGTTTCTCGACACGGAATCCGCCGGGGTCACCCTGTTCGTCCGGATCTTTCACGCCGTGGCTCTGGTGACGCAGGGGGCGGTGATCGCCTTGCTCTCGGAGCGGAACGACTGGTCGATGCGTCGGCTCCGGCAGTTCGAGTTCGCCCTGTTCAGTACGGCCCTGGCCTTCTTTGGAACCTTGCACTTCGCCTCGACCACGCGTTGGATCGAGCGGGGCGATACCGTTATTCGCAATGCGCTTGCCAGCCGAACCCCGGCCGATCAGGAAACCATCAGCGCTCTGGTTCAGGCCGCCGGGCGCCTGATCGCCAGCGTCGAGATGACGGTCATCTATGTGATGATTGTGATCATTCTCTATGGTCTGTTCATTCCGAACACCTGGCGACGGGCCGCCATTGCCGTCGGCCTGATCTTCTCGATCACGGGCTTGGTGCAGATGTCGGTGATGATTCGGACCGCCGGCCGTCGGTCGATGGTCGAGCAACTGGCGACCTTCGAACAGATTTCGACCAACCTGCTGATCCTGTTCCTCTCGGTCCTGATCGCCGTCTACGGCACCCACCTGATCAACGCCTTGCGGGTCGAGGCCTTCGAGGCTCGCCGGCTCGGCCAGTATGTCTTGCGAGGCCGCATCGGCGGTGGCGGCATGGGAGAAGTGCACCTGGCCGAGCACAAGCTCTTGAAACGTCCCTGCGCGATCAAGCTCATCCGGCCCGACCGGGCGGGCGACCCGGTCGCCTTGCGACGGTTCGAGCAGGAAGTGCGCGCCATGGCCCGCCTGACCCACTGGAACACGATCGAGGTCTATGACTACGGCCGAACCGAGGACGGTACGTTCTATTATGTGATGGAATACCTGCGCGGTCTACCACTCGACACGCTGGTCGAACGCCACGGGCCGCTCGATCCCGGCCGTGTCGTCTACCTGCTCCGCCAGGCGTGCGACTCGCTGGCCGAGGCCCACTCGGCCGGGATGATCCACCGCGACCTGAAACCGGCGAACCTCGTTGCCGCCATCCGCGGAGGGCGCTGCGACGTGACCAAGGTCCTCGACTTCGGCCTGGTCAAGACCGCCGGCAGCGATCAGGCCGATCCCGACGCCGACCCTGGGATCGACCGGCTCGACGTGGTCACTGGCACACCGCTTTACATGTCTCCCGAACAGGCAACCGGCGACCCGAAGCTCGACCTTCGGAGCGATCTTTACGCCCTCGGCGCCGTCGCCTACTACCTGCTGACCGGCCGACCGCCGCACCTGGGAGAAACCCCCTTGCAGGTGATGGCAGCCGTCGCAAGAGAGCCGGTCACCCCTCCGTCTCAGATCCACAAGACCGTGCCGGACGATCTGGAGCAGGTCGTCCTCCGCTGCCTGGCCAAGGACCCGCTTCGTCGGTTCCCGACGGCCGAAGCCCTGGAACAGGCCCTCGCCGCCTGCTCCTGTGCCAGGCACTGGGATGCCGCCGCCGCCGACTCGTGGTGGCGTTCGCACGAACCCGAAACCCTGGCGAGATCGTGATCCCGCCACCTTCCCCCCGACCTCTGGACGCTCGCCGCTCATGGACGCTGACTCACCAATGAACGCGATGATCCACCTGGCCTTTGCCTTCGATCTCGGCTACGAGATCGACCTGGAGCGCGCCCGGCCGTTGCTCTCGGGAGAGGCCGGCGGCCTGGCGCGAAGGCGTCGGACCCCCGAATCGATCCGATACCGTCCCGCCCCGCTTCGGCTGGCACTCGACGCCTCGGGAGTGGCCCTGCCGGCCCCGGCCCGATTGGTCGAGCCGGCCCGCGCCGACCTCTCTCTGTTCGACTTCGGAGCCATCTCCCTCGTCTTCCGGTTCCCGGTCAGCATGACGCCCGACGAGCTGCTCGCGCTCGCCGGAGAACTGGCCGAACCGACCGATCTGACCGCCTCGGCCCGACTGGTGCTCGCCCCCTGGCTCGACCGCATCCGGCCGGTCGTCAGCGAGTTCGAGGTGAGCGATCTGAGCGAGGAATACGTCATCTTCCAGCTCGGCGAGGCCACTCCCGGCTGGCTCGACGCTCGTCGGGAATGGCTGGCCGGGCTCGTCCGGCTCGAAACCGGCCCGCTGTCGCCGCAGGAGATTCAGGAAGCCACCCGCCTGTCGCTCTCGTACGCCCCGAACGACGCCATCGTGATCGACTGGGCCGCCGCCGTGGTCGCCGACCGCGATTGCGACGACACGATCCAGGTTCTCGAATTCGCCAATGTTCAGCTGCTCGAATACCGACACATCGACGACCGCCTCGACGACCGGATCGAGCGCGCCTACGCCACCATTCACCCCGATCGCCCTCGCATCCGATTGCCGATGGTCTGGTCTCCCACCCACAACGACGCCGTCCGCCAGGTCCGCGAGCTGGAAATTGAGGCCACCAGCCTGTTCGAACGGGCCGACAACGCCCTGAAGCTAATCGGCGATCAGTATCTCGTGCGCATCTACGACCTCGCCTCCGCCCGGTTCCACCTCTCCGAGTGGCAGAACTCGATCCGCCGCAAACTCGAAACCGTGGGGAACGTCTACGACCTCCTCCTCTCTCAGGCCGGCCACCGCCGCGCCGAGTTCCTGGAACTGATCATCATTCTTCTCATCGCCATGGAAATCGTCCTCGCCTTCTTCCGCTGACCCTCACCCTCTGTCTTCCTTCTCCCAACTTCCTTACTGCCTGCTGCCTACTGCCTACTGCCTACTACGGAAACGACCTCCAGCTCATCCGAGAAGAACCGATCGTTGAGTGCCGTTGCGATCACGGTTCGATGGCACCGGTTCGCCTCGGCGCAGGCACAGAGCAGGCAGACCACCGCCCCCGGTTCCCGGACCCGATCGGCCAGGCGGGCCAGGCCGCGATGCACGGGCCAGTCGCCCGAGGGGTCGGCCAGATGAGATCGCAAGACGGCCATGCTCGGGTCCTGCCGCTGCGGGTTGCCCAGTTCGACAATCCACTCATACGCAATCCCTGATTGCTTGAGCAAGGCCACGATCCCCGCGTCTCCCGGTTGCAGGTGCCAGGCCCGGGGTCCGTAGGTCCGTTGCGGGTCGAGGTCGGCCGAGCACGGAGCGAGCCGCACATCGACCAGCCGGGTGATCCCGCGATCGGCCAGCGCCTTCACCAGGCGATCGGCCCGCACCGGGGCCGCCCACGCGCCGTAGCCAACGGTCCAGATCTGCCGAGGCGCCGCCATGCCGATTACTCCTTTCTCCGCTTCGACTGGTCCCCGAGGCGATCGTCGCCTACCATGATCGGCTGGGGGAACGGGTTGCCGTCCCTCGACGATCCCGAGCCGAGAGGATACCATCATGCCCCGCCTCGCATCGCCGCTTCGCCTGAGTTTGGTCCTGATGCTCCTGCTCCTGGCAGGTCCCGCGCTGGCCCAGCAGGCCCGCAAACCCGCCAACCTGCCCGCATCGCAGGACCACGACCACGACCACGACGATCATCACCATCACGACGGCACCTATCGCGGTCGAGTCATCGCCGAGGTGATGAGCTACCTCGGCGCCAACTGGTTGATGCGGCCCACCCGGGTGCAGGAGGAACGGCCCGACGAGATGCTCGACTCGCTGAAGATCGAGCCGGGCATGACCGTTGCCGACGTCGGCGCGGGGGTCGGCTATCACGCCCTGAAGATGGCCGAGCGCGTTGGGCCCGAGGGACTCGTCTACGCCACCGACGTGCAGCCGCAGATGCTCCGGATGCTCAACCAGCGGGCCAGGCGGGCGCAAATCTCCAACGTCAAACCCGTGCTCGTGACCCAGGACGACCCCGGCCTTCCTGCCGGCGAGGTTGACCTGATCTTGATGGTCGACGTCTACCACGAAGTTTCCGATCCCGAGGCCACGCTTCGCGGCCTCCGAGCCGCGTTGAAGCCCGGCGGTCGGCTCGTGCTCGTCGAGTTTCGCGCAGAGGACCCGAACGTTCCCATCAAGCCCGAGCACAAGATGACCATCGCCCAGGCCCGCGCCGAGGTCGAGCCCAACGGCTTCCGCCTCAAGGAAGTCCTCGACTTCCTCCCCTGGCAACACATCATCATTTTTGAGAAACCCGAAGACGCAGCCGATGCCGATGTCCCCACCGCGGAACCCGCGGCGGCCGAGACCGAACCTGCCCCCAAGCCCTGACCGTACCACAAGGCCCCCGCCATGCCCCGTGAGCAGACCCAGAGCCTGTTCGACGAGCCCGACGACGACGCCGACGCCCTCGACGTCGTCGATCCCAACGCCCCGCTGGCCGATCGAATGCGCCCTCGGTCGCTCGACGAGTTCGTCGGCCAGGAGCATGTGATCGGCCCCGGGAAGATGCTCCGCAGGCTGGTCGAGGGGTCGGGGCGAATTCCGTCGATGATCCTCTGGGGGCCTCCCGGCACGGGCAAGACCACCCTGGCGCGGTTGCTCTCGCACCGAGACCGCACCCGGTTTGCCCCGCTCTCGGCCGTGCTGTCGGGGGTGAAGGAGTTGCGCGAGGCGATTGCGAAGGCCCGCGACGCTCGCCGCCACTTTTTGCACACGCTTTTATTCATCGATGAGATTCACCGCTTCAACAAAGGCCAGCAAGACGCCCTCTTGCCTGCCGTCGAGGACGGGACGGTGACGCTCCTGGGCGCGACGACCGAGAACCCGTCGTTCGAGGTCAACGCCGCCTTGCTCTCTCGGTGCAAGACGGTCATCCTCCACCCGCTCGACGAATCGCAGATCGTGGCCCTGCTGCGCCGGGCGATCGACGATGCCGATCGCGGCCTCGCCGCGCTCCATCCCGACGTGCCCGATGCCGAGTTGGGGCGCCTGGCCCGCTTTTCCGGCGGCGATGTGCGCGTGGCCCTCTCCGCCCTCGAATCCGCCGTGCTGTCGATCGCGCCGGGCAACGACGGCAAACGACGCGTGGACGAATCCACCATCGTCGAGGCCCTCGGCCGCTCGCGATTCGCCTACGACAAGGGTGGGGAAGACCATTACAACCTGGCGTCGGCTCTGATCAAAAGTTTGCGGAATTCCGATGCCAACGCCGCCCTCTACTGGCTGGCCCGCCTGATCGAAGGGGGGGCCGATCCGGTCTTCATCGCCCGTCGGCTTTGCATTCTCGCCAGCGAAGATGTGGGTTTGGCCGATCCGAACGCGATGGTCCAGGCCCACGCCGCAGCCGAAATCACCCGTCTGATCGGCTTGCCTGAGGCGCTTTATCCCCTCTCGCAGGCAACCCTCTATCTGGCCCGTGCTCCCAAGTCGAACCTGGTGAAACGGGCTTACCAGGCCGCGGCGAAGGATGCCGCCGAGACGGCAAACGTCCCCGTGCCGCTCCACTTGCGCAACGCCGTGACGCCGTTGATGGCCTCGGCCGGATATGGCAAGGGATACCGATACGTCCACGACGACCCGGCCGCCCGCCAGGCCATGACCTGCCTGCCCGACGGGCTCACCGGGCGATCCTACGTCGATCCCGAGGAACTCGGCGGATCGACGCAGGACGCTTGAAGCCAGGGTGATTGGTTACTCGGCCTCGTCGAACGCCTCGACCGCGTGTTCGGCCACGCGCACGACATAATTATTGGGATCATCGAGCGCGGCCCTCAGCGACGGCTCGGCCGCGGCCGCCCGATCGTCAAGGCGATCCAGCACGTTGATTGCCGCCAGGCGGACCCAGTCGTTCGCGTCGGCCATCGCCGGAATCAAGGCGGCCACCGCCTCGTCCGTCCGATCGAGGCGGCAGAGGGCATCGGCCGCGGCCACCCGGACCCACGGGCTCGGGTCGTCCAGCGCGGCCACCAGACGCCCCGCCACCGGCAGGCTCGACGTGCCCCGAATCGCCAGCCCCGTCGCCCCCCACCAGCGGATTCCCGGGTCGGTGTCGTCGAGCAATCCTGCCAGCGTCGCCACATCCGAGGGATCGTTTCGACTGGCCAGATCGGCGGCGTCGAGGATGCGGTCAATCGGATAGCTCGCCGGATCACGCCTGGCCCCGTCGTACGGCGATCCGGAGCCGAACCGGGTCCGCATGTCGGCCTCGTGCAGGAGGCCCAGATCGACAATCTCCGTCTGCCAGCGCCGCAACTCGCCCCGCAAGCGGTCGAGCGTCCCGCGGTACTCGGGATCGAGGGCCAGGTTGTTCACCTCGAACGGATCGATCTCGACGTCGTAAAGCTCCTCAGCTGGCTTCCCCATCGTCATGAAGATCGCCGGAGGACCATTCAAGGCCCCCGCATCGGCCAGAGTTTGCCAGTCCCTCATGGTCGGCATCTCATACATGTAGCCAATATACTGATGATGAAAATAGGGCATCTGCGGCAGAAAATTGCGGATGTATTTGTATTTCTTGTCGCGGACCATCCGCAAGAGGTCGTAGCGCTCGTCCATCCGATCGCGGAACCCATGTACATAACTTCGCGGTTCGGCCTCTTGCTCACCGAGGAAGGCCGAGCCCTGCATGGACTCGGGAATCTCAACACCCGCCAGGCTCAGGACGGTCGGCGCGAGGTCCACGAAGCTGATGAGCCGGTCGGTCGTCTCCCCCGCTTCGGCCGGGGCCAGGTGGGCGTACTTCTCGGGGAAGCGGACGATGAACGGCACCCGAGTGCTCGAATCGTAGAGCCAACGCTTGCCGCGAGGCATCCCCGCGCCGTGGTCGGAATAGAAGAAGACGATGGTGTCGTCGGCCAGGCCGTCGTCTTCGAGCTGCTGAAGCAGCTCCCCCACCTGTTTATCCATGAAGGTAATCATGTCGGCATAACGGGCCCAGTCGCGCCGAACGGCCGGCGTATCGGGGTGATAGGGGGGGACGGGGGCCTTCGACGGGTCGTGACGCTCGTCGGGGGTGAAGTCGGCCACGCGTTCCTGGTACTGAGCTTCGGGAAGCCGGATCTGGCTCTCGTGGCAGCTCGTGAAATTGAAGATGGCGAAGAACGGCTGCCCCTCGTCTCGATTTCGGTACGTGGCGCGGTTGCTCGACTCGTCCCAGGTCTCTGGGGGATGGGTGAAATTATAATCGGTTTTAACGTTGTTGGTGCAGTAGTATCCGACGTCCCGGAGGTACTCCGGGTAGCACCGAACCTCCTCAGGCAACTGGCCCTGGCAGCGCATGTGCTGGGTGCCGATCGACGGCGGAAACATCCCCGTGATGATCGTCGATCGGGCCGGGGCACAGACGCCGATCGTGGCAAAGGCATTCGTGTATCGGACCCCTTCCGAGGCCAGGCGGTCGATGTTCGGCGTCACCGCGTAGGGGTCGCCGTAACAGCCGACGTTCGGGCTAATGTCCTCGCAGGTGATCCAGAGGATGTTCGGCCGATCCTGCTTTGGCGCGCCGCCGGCCAGGGCCGACGATCCGCCAAGGGCCAGCGCGATCAGGGCTCCCAGGCCGAGCAAAAGGGGCCGGCTCGCTCGATGCGTCATGGCGTGAGTCTCGCGTGGGCTGGGTTTGGAGAGGGGTTCGCGTGCATTCGTGAACGAACGATCGAGCGAAGGATTCCGACCGGCCAATTCGCCGATGACCGGGCCTGCCGCCCACCCTTCGCCCGATGCAGGACTACCAGATGCCAGGCCCCTCGGCAAGGCTCCCCGCCGGTTGCGTTCCGGCCTCACGGGGGCTACAGTAGAAGCATCGATCGTCAAATCCATCCAACAGGGATCTCCACTCCCCGAAGTTCAGGAACCGCCCGCTCATGTCCGACGCATTCGAGCCCCAGTTCGTCGCCGAGGATGTGAATCACGCCACGGTTGCTCGTCTCAAGGCCCGGGAAATTCGCCATCCCGAGGTGGCCGTCGAGCTCGGTTCTCAGCTCCGGTCGCTGGTGGAGCAGCATCAACGAACCCGGATTGTCGTCGATTTGCAAGACACCCGATACCTCAGCAGTACCGCGTTTGCGACCCTGCTGAACCTCGGCCGGTTGCTTCAGCAACACCAGGGGAAGATGGCCCTCTGCAACCTCGATCCCGATGTCATGGTCGGAGCCCGGATCATCGGCATCGCTCAGGTCGCTCCCATCTTCGACTCCGAAGCCGAAGCCATCGCCCACGTCTCGGCCTGATCGGACCGCGCCTCGCCGCGTTGTCCGAACACGCTCGCAGCCCCCTTGGGCAACGCCAGGCAGGTCGGGGTGACCTGGCGCGGCGCGGCTCCGCTTGGACCACTCCCGAGACCACCGGCCACCCGCGATTCGATCTCGGATGCCCCCCCTGCGCTCCGGCCGATCCCATCGCTCGTCTCAATCACCCGTCCCAGCCGAGCACGCGCGCTCCTCGATCTTCGATCCTCCTCGCACACCGAAGGACCGACACCATGCCACCCACCTCTCACTCCCCGACTCCAAGATCACCGAGTCGATCGGCCCGGGCCTTCGGAGGAGTGGTCGTGATGGCCGGGGTCATCTTCTCCCAGGCCAACGGGCTCGATGCCTTCCCCGATTCCCTCATCGCCGAGCAACGTCCCGCACCGGCTGAGAGCGCGGTCAACGAGTCCTCGGTTCCCGCTCCTGCCCCAACCGATCCCCCCGCCGCCGCAACTCCCGAGGCCGATTCCCCGGCGGACGATCCCGCCGAGAATCCGGCACTCGTGCCCACCAGCTTTCAGGCCGACGATGCCGAAATGATCGCTCGGCTCGAACGGATTCTTCGGACCAATCGCGAGGAGCTTGCGAAGCAAGAGGCCCTGCTCGACGACGGCCCCGACTCCGATTACCACCGCGCCGAGCAAGAGTTCAACCAGCTTGATCAGGAATTCATCGAAACCGAGAAGGCGCTGCAAGCGGCCCGCGAGGCCGAAGACGCCGAGAACGTCGCCAAGCTCCAATCCACGCTCGACGACCTGGCCCGACGCCGCCAGCTGGCCAAGGACCGCTTCGAGCTGGAAGTCCGCGAACGCAAGGCGGCTCGGGAACAGGTTGAGATCCTCTCCAAGGCCATCGAGTCCGACGAGCAAAGCCTTCGAGAACTCCTGGGCGACGAACCCGAACCATCCCCCGCCGACCCTCCGACCGAACCCGCCCCGGCCCCCGCTCCGGCTGCCAACGCCCCTCCGGCCGACGCCCCCCCGGCCCCCTCCACCGAACCCGAGGCGGCTCAACCCGAGGCCGCCGAGCCCGCCCTGACCCCGACCCTGCCCGGTCTCCCCGGCTTGCCCGCCACCACCACCAAGGAGGCCCAGCCGACCGCCAAAACCCCCGTGCGGGAGGAAGTGACCAAAGCCCAGCAGGAAGTCGCAACCCGAGCCGATGTCGCCGCCGAGGCCGAGCGCCGTTCCCAGTCGCTCGACGAACGCTTGCAACTGATCGAGCGCAAGATCGCTTCGATTCGTGAGCAGCTCGCCACCGCCCAGCGCAAGGCCGACAACGCCCGGGAAACCCGGAATGTCCTGTCCGAGGAGTTCCGCGAAAAAACCTTTAGCGATACCCCTCGCGAAGAACTCCAAGCGCTTCGCGAGCGCATCACCGAGGCCGACCGCGCCGTTCGAGACGCCACCACCGAGGTCCGCGAACGCACCGCCCGCCTGCAAGAGGTTCACGAGGAACGGGCCCTGATCAGCGAGGCCCGCGAGGCCGTCATCCGAGAAGCCGCCGAGGCCCGCCTGGCGCTTGAACTGGCCCAGGCCGCCTTGCGCGAAACGACCAATCCCTTCTCCCTGCAGAACCTCTCACGATGGTTCGTCGAGCGGGGGCCGGGCGTCGTCGTGATTGTTGGGATCGCCATGCTCTTGATCTGGCTGATCAATCGCTTCGGAAGCCGGGTCGCCTCGCTCATCGCCCAGCGCAGTACCCGGGGATCGCTGGCCGAGCGGGAAGACCGGTCCAGAACCCTGGTGAGCGTCTTCGAGAACGCCTCGTCGGCGGCCATCCTCATCGGCGCGATCCTCATGAGCCTCGACTACGCCGGCGTGCCGATCGGCCCGTTACTCGGCGGTGCGGCCGTACTTGGCCTGGCGATCAGCTTCGGCGCTCAGAATCTCGTGTCCGACTTCTTTTATGGCTTCATGATCTTGTTTGAGAATCAGTACAAGCTCAACGACGTGGTTCGCATCAACGATCACTCGGGGCAGGTCGAGCGCATCACCCTTCGAATGACCGCGCTGCGCGACATTGAGGGAAACCTGCACTTCATTCCGAACGGTCAGATCACCTCGGTCATCAACATGACCCACGGCTGGTCGCGCGCCCTGTTCGATATCGGCGTGGCCTACAAGGAGGATGTGGACCGCGTCATGGACGTGATCGTCGAGCTGGGCAAGGAGCTGCGGCAGGATCCCCGGTTCCGCCCCTTGATCCTCGAAGACCCGACCATGCTCGGCGTCGACGGCTTCGCCGACTCGGCCGTGATGATCAAGTTCTTCATCAAGACCCGCCCCTTGCAACAGTGGGCCGTCAAGCGCGAACTGCTCCGACGCATGAAGAATCGTTTTGATGAGCTCGGGATCGAGATTCCCTTCCCGCACCGCACCGTCTACCACCGCACCGACGACCCCGCCCTCAGCCACTTGACCATCTCCACCGAGCCGTCGCTCGGCGACGGCAAGGGGCTCTCCTCCAACGAGCAACCGGTCTGATCCCGAGCAACCGAGCGAATCCCGATTTCCTCGGGATTCGCCCGTCCCGGAATTTCCGAACGCACCGTCTCGGGCGATCAGCGCGTCTGGGCCGCTCGATCGGGGTCATACTCCGGGTTCGGCCGGGGCAACTGCGCGTCGACTTCGGCCCGCCACTCGGCGAGCCGATCACGCAAATCAGCCGCCTTTTCCGGCATCATTGCAGCAAGATCCGTGGATTCGCCAAGGTCTTCGGCCAGGTGGTACAGCTCGACGCGGTCGTCCTCGAAAAACTCGATCAGCTTCCAGGCGCCGGCCCGGATGGCCGAGTACGGGGTCGCGCCACCAGGGTGATAATGCGGGTAGTGCCAGAACAGGGCGTCGCGGTCGAGCGAGGCCTCGGGATCGCGGAGCAAGGGGACCAGGGACCGCGCATCGGGCAGGTCCGCGACCCCATCCGCCCCGGCCACGTCGAGGGCGGTGGCGAACAGGTCGTTGCTGATGACCGGCTCGTCACAGGAGGTCCCCGCAGGGACCGTCCCCGGCCATCGGACAATCAAGGGGACCCGGACACCCCCCTCATAGGCCGATCCTTTCCCCGCTCGAAGCGGGGAATTGCTGGTAATGTCGCGCAGGGCGAGGCCGCCGTTGTCGGAGGTGAAGATGACGAGTGTCTCCTCGGCCAGCCCCAGGTCGTCGATCGTCCCCACCACCCGGCCGATCGCCTCGTCCATCGTGTGCACCATCGCCGCATACGTGGGGTTCGTCTGCCGCAAGTCCGGAGTGAGCTTCGCTCGGTAATGCTCAATCAGCCCTCGCTTCGCCTGCAACGGCGTGTGGACGGCATAATGAGGCATGTAGAGCAAGAACGGCTGATCCTTGTATTTCTTGATGAACTGCACTGCTTCCTCGGCCAACCGATCAGTCAGGTCTTCTCCGTCGGGGCCTTCCTCCAGGGTGGGGATGTTGTACGGTGCGAAGTACGACGGCGGCTGCCCCCGGCCATACCCGGCGATGTTGCGGTCGAACCCGTGATGCGTTGGCCACTGCTCCGGCTCGTCGCCAAGGTGCCACTTACCAATGCTCACCGAGGCATATCCGAGCGGTTTCAACGCCTCGGCCATCGTCGTCTCGTCGTGCGAGAGAAACTCGGTCCACTCGGGGATGGCCAGCTTTGCAAACGGCCGTTTGTGGCCATGAATCCAGTCGGTCACGCGCAGGCGGGCCGGGTACTTGCCTGTCATGACGGCCGCTCGGGTGGGGGAGCAGACGGTGCAGGCGGCGTAGGCGTCAGTGAAGGACATCCCTTCGCGGGCCAGGCGATCGACGTTCGGCGTCTCGTACAGGTCGCTGCCGAAACAGGCCAGGTCGGTCCAGCCCAGGTCGTCGATCAGGAACACGACCACGTTCGGCGGCCGGTCCTCGGCGGCCTCGGCCACCGTCCCAATCCAGCCGATCATCCCCACCAGCACGGCGGCGAGCATTCGGTGAGACATAAAAAAACAACCCCCTGTGTTTTCATTTCAGAAATTCTCACGAACGATTATATCACAATCAACCTTTTGTACAGCCGTTGAATCAACGACCGCAAAAAAGGCCGTTCCATCGAGAGAATCATGTGTTGAAATACTCAGGTTCATTGCCAGGTTTCCACTTGATGTTGCAGCCGATGCTCGGCTTCTGGTCGGCCGGGACGGGCTGGCCGGAGAGGACGGCTTCGACGGCGGCCTTCAGGTCCTTGCCGGTCATGGGAATGTCGTTTCCAGGACGGCTGTCATCGAACTGCCCGCGATAGACAAGGGAGTGGGAACGGTCGAAGACGTAGAAGTCGGGCGTGCAGGCGGCCTTATAGGCCTTGGCCACCTCCTGCGTTTCGTCGTAGAGATAAGGGAACGTGTATCCGACCGAATCCTTCTCCACCCGCATCTTCTCGGGAGCGTCGTCGGGGTGAGACGTGACGTCGTTGGAGCTGATACCGACGACGGCCACCCCTTTCGACTGCAGCTCCTTCGCCACATCTCGCAAGGATTCTCGAATATGTTTGACATACGGGCAATGGTTGCAGATGAAGGCCACGACCAGGGCAGGGGCGTCCTTGAAGTCGCTGAGACGAACCGTCTGGCCGTCGGTATCGGGCAGGGCGAATTCTGGGGCAGAGGTGCCCAGGGGGAGCATTGTTGAGGGAGTCAGGGCCACGGGTGTCGCTCCTTTGGCACGCGGGGTCAGCTGGTGGGCCGTGTCGGCCTCTTGAAAGACCAATCCTTCTGGGATGATCAGGGTAACGCGAGCCCGGCTCAAGTGGTAGACCCGGTCCTCTGGGATCAACGATCAGGCATGAGAGCTTGAGGCCCGAGCGTCTCAAGAATCTCGATCGAGGCGAACATTGGTGCTGGTCGATCGCAGGGAACGGGCCTACAATCGGGTCCGCCTTGTGAATGGAGCACGGCTTGAAACATCAAGGAGTTCGAGTATCACTCATGAAGGTTCTTCAAACCACATTCGCTGCAATCATTCTTGCCGTCGTGTTCGCTCCGGTGGCCCGGTCGTCAACGATCACCTTCACCACCACGATCGACACGTTGCAACAGGTAGCGACTCCAAACATTCCCTCGGGTTTTGATCCGAAGGGGAGTGGGGTCTTGAAGCTCGACACCACGTCCCTTTTGCTGTCGTGGGACATCGAGTACGAGGGGCTGACCGGGCCGATCGACGGGCCGGGCGCTCACCTGCATGGCCCGGCAGGTCCGGGAGTCAACGCCGGAATTCAGGTCTGGCTGGCCGGCGGGCCGAGCGGTGTCCCCTTGCCGCAACCGGCCTCGGGCCAGTTGATCGGCTCGACCACCATCACCAGCGCCCAGGCCGATCAACTGATCGCCGGCCTCTGGTATGTCAATATCCATACCGCCCGGAACCCGACCGGAGAGATTCGAGGCCAGGTCCTCGCCATTCCCGAGCCGGCGACCCTTGGCATGATGGTCATGGGCGGCCTGGGGGTCGGCCTGTTTGTCCGCCATCGGCGGCGACGCGAGGGCCTCGCGGCTTGAGGCCGAGAACGCTCAGCGCCGGAGCAGGCATCGCAGCTCGTTCAAGGGCAAGGCGTTGAGCAGGACCAGCGTGCCGAGATAAACGGCCGCGCCACCGAGAACCGCGAGCAGCACGTGCCACTCGGCCAGCACCAGGCAGGCCGGCACCATCACGAGCGAGGCCAGCAGCGGAGGGCCGAGGTGGTGGTGCCAGGCCGGGGCTCGGCCTTCGACCTGCAAGCGTCGATACCCGGCGCAGGTCAGCAAGGCCGCGACGATCAGGACCGCCACGGCCGCGCCGACGAGGCCGAACTGGAGGCGGAACCCCGCCGTCAAGGGGGCGATCAGAAGGGCGGCCCCGATCAGCATCCGGACGCCGGCCGCCTCGCGATTCAGGGCGATCAGGGCCGACTGGTAGAGAAAGGCCAGGGTCAGGAGCGGGATCCGCCAGGCACCGACGGCCAGCAAGAGCCCCGCCCCGGCATAGTCGGGGCCAAGCAAGAGGGCGATCAACGGGTCGGCCAGCACGGTCGCCCCAACAGCCACCGGCACGAGGCCAAGCATCAGGACCCGGACCATCCCATCAAGCGCCGCCTGGCCCTCGGCGGGAGAGGATCGCCAGCATCGGGCGAGCATGGGGAAGACGACCTGGCGGAAGATGATGCCGAAGGTCAGGATCGCCGCCACCACCCGGTGCGGAGCGCCGTAGAGGCCGACATCGGCCCACTGGCTCAAGAGGCCGACGACCAGCAGATCGGCCGAACCGATGACCGCCTGAGAGACCTGGATGACGTAAACCGGCCTCCCGCGTCGGAGGATCGTCCGCAAGGCCCGGGTGCCTCGGAGGGTCAGGCGAGGGGGGCCGAAGGTTCGGAGGTAGCAGGCCCAGACCAGGGCGATCCCGCAGAGTTCTCCGGCCACGAGGCAGATCGGCACCCACTCGATCCGGGAGACGTCGGTGACCCAAAGACCGACGCCGAGGGCATAGATGGCGGTACGGATCAGCAGGGAGACGGCGACCAGGGTCATCCGCTCCAGGCCTCGGTAGACGAAGTCGAGGCCGATGGCGGTGGTCAGAAGCATCAGGCCGTAGAGGGAGAGAATCAACCACTCCGACGCCTCGGAGAAGCTGAACCAGCCGACGGTGACCAGGCCGGTCAGCAGGGCGACGGCCAGGCACCCCCGGATGGCGAGGATGTGGTTGACCAGGGGGCGGATCAGCCTCGGGTGGCGGGCGATCTCTCGGGTGGCGATGACGTCGAGCCCTTCGCGGACGAGCAGGACGAGCCAGAAGACCACATTGAAGGCGAACTCGATCCGGCCGTAGCCTTCGCGGCCGAGCCGCTGGGCCAGGGCCAGGGTGACGACCATCGAGATGGCCCGGCAGGCGACCTCGGCCACGCTCAGGGCCGCGAAGTTCGAGGCCATTCGCCGCGAGTTCGAGGCCTGGGAAGGGCTGGGGGCCTCTGCGCCAGCCAACGGAGCAGGGCGAGCGATTGGGGACGCAGACCGGTCCCGGTCCGGCGGCGGGGCCGCGGAAGGGCGAGGGGGTCGGACGGGGCTCCGCAAGCTCGACGTAATGGGCATGCGCGATCGCACTTCCCTGTGTGCCAGGCGTCGGCCCAATTCCTTTGGTATGACGCCTTTCCGAGACGACCGCCACCCGCACGGAGACAGGTCGCCGAGGCCCCGAACTGTTCACTCAAACCTTACGACGCCGAAGCGCCGGGACGAACGACTTTTTTTGATCGGGGCGGGCCATCAGGCCGCGAGGGATTGACGCGCCCGATGGTCCTGTTGACGGTCCCGGTCGAGCCATCCTAGACCGCCCTGGGGGGGCCGTCAACGCAAGGTTCGACCGGAGCCCAAGGAGAACTTGAAGGGGATTGCACATTCTTCCATCCGGGCCCGTCGCCGAGACCGGGGGAATCCGTGTCAGTTCGGCGTGGTGATCTCGAAGACGACCTGGACGGAGACGCTCAGCTCCTCCTCTCCCGGAGCGACGGGGACCGACTCGGAGGCCATCATCATGGCCCGGCCCATCATCGGCCGGGGAGGAGGCATGAAGCCGTCGGACTCGGTGATCGCAACCGGAGCGCCAAGGACCACGCCAAGCTCTCCGCAAAGCTGCTCGGCCTTGCGTTTGGCGTCGGCCACGGCCCGCTTGCGGGCCTCGTCGAGCAGGGCGCGCGACTCCTCGATCCGGAAGCCGATGCCGTTCATCTGGTTGGCTCCGGCGGAGACGACGGCGTCGAGTAACTCGCCGAGTTTGTTCAGATCACGCACCGTTACCCGGACCGAGTTGGTCACGGTGTAGCCGACGATTCGGGGGGTGAAGCCCTCCTCCTGAGGAGGGCGAGGGCGGCCGGGCTGCGGGGGCTGAGGCTGGGAGTAGCGGGGGTTGAGGTTGATGTTGGTCGTCTGGATGTCCTTGGCGGCGATCCCTCGGCCCTTGAGCTGTTCGGTCAGGGTGGTCATGGCCTGGTTGTTGGTCGAGAGGGCGTCTCGGGCGGTCGGGGCCTCGGTGACCACGCCAAAGGAGATGTCGGCCACGTCGGGAGCGGCGGAAATCTCTCCCAGTCCGGAGACGGTGACGGTCCGCCGATCGTGAGCGTGCATGCCGTGCTCCTGGGCATGGGCGTCGCGCAGAGGGCTGATGGAGGCCAGGCAGAGGGCAACAGCCGGGGGGGTCAGGCGGTTCATTCACGCGTCTCCCGTTCGGAACATGGGGGCGATCATTACAAAGAGGTTCGAAAAGGGTGCGATCGAGGCGACACGGACCAGGGGGAGGAATGCGTCCCTCGTTCCCTTTTCCAGAACGCAGGGACGGGCCGGTTTCTTAGGCGTCTGCCCGGTGGCGAAGCCGGTCGAGGGTGACGGCGGCGATGATGATGACGCCGATGATGATGTCCTGCACGGGGTTCGGGAAGCCGGCGTGGACGCTGCCGTTGTTCAGGACGGACATGATGAGGACGCCGATCAGGGTGCCGAGGACCCGGCCTTCGCCGCCGCTTAGGCTCCCCCCGCCGATCACCACGGCGGCGATGACCTGAAGCTCCAGCCCCTCGGCCGTCGTCGGGTCGCCGGTGCCGCCGAGGTAGGTGAACTGCATGACCCCGGCCAGGCCGGTCAGCAGGCCCGCCAGGCTGTAGATGGCCAGCTTGATCCCCGAGACGTTCAGGCCGCAGAGCCGCGCGGTTGCCTCGTTCGAGCCGACAGCGTAGGCGTAGCGGCCGAGCAGGCTGGAGCGGAGCATCAGGGCCATCAGGATGCTCAGGCCGAGCAGAATCCAGACGCCGGGGGCCAGGCGGGCGACTTCCTGCACGACGGGCCCGGCCGCT
Source organism: Tautonia marina (assembly GCF_009177065.1). Classification (NCBI taxonomy): domain Bacteria; kingdom Pseudomonadati; phylum Planctomycetota; class Planctomycetia; order Isosphaerales; family Isosphaeraceae; genus Tautonia; species Tautonia marina. Next base: position 19,357 of record NZ_WEZF01000032.1, on the reverse strand, counting down.
CCCGGAACCCGGCTGAGCTGGGCCTCGATGCCGGGGGGCAAGGTCGCGTCGGTCGCCAGAAGCCCCTTGAACCAGGGGGTTTTGTCCGCGTCGTCGATGTAAACCGAGGTGCTGCCGGCCGACCACTTCGCCAGGCCTCGGAACGCCTTCATCGTGCCCAGGGTGACGATGAAGGGGACGACGTTGAGCTTGGTGATCAGGGCCCCGTTGACCAGGCCGCAGAGGCCGCCGAGCAGGACCCCGGCGACCATCGCCACGGGCAAGGGGACCGGCGGCACCGCGACCGAGTCGCCCCCGGCGAGCCGCTGGAGCCAGTCGCCGCCGAGCGCTCCGGGGAGCATCGGCACCGGCAGGTCGAAGCCGCCGACGAGCGAGGCGGCCAGGACCGTCACCAGGGCCACCGCCGAGCCGACCGACAGGTCGATGCCGCCGACGATCATGATGAGGGTCATCCCCAGGGCCGCCGTGCCGACGATGACCGATTGCACGGCGATCGTCCGCCAGTTGTAGGCGGACATGAAGGCGCCCGAGTCTCTCGTCAGCCAGGCAAACAGGGCGATGATCAGGACCAGGCCGACGAACGGCCCGAAGACGGTCCAGACCCAGCCGAGCGTTCCTCGGACCCGAGCGGCCCGCTGGCCGGCGGTTGGCGCGGTGGGCTCCATTGCGTTCGACACCCAAACTCCTCCCGTCCAGGGGCCGACCCGACCCCGGAGCGTCCTCGATCGCGGCTCCTCTCGGTCGCCCGGAACCTCGACGGCGCGGAGGCTCCTCGACCTCGACCGCTCGATGATCGGGGATCGTGAGTCGGGGATCAATGGCCGAGGGGCCATCGGGGCGGGGGAATCGGGTCGCACGAGGGGGGGGGCTCCGGTTGGGGTTCGGTGGGGATGGTCGCTGGGCGCATCCCGGCCCTGGGAAGGGTCGGGGGAGGGGGTTCGAGGCTTCGATCAGGGGCCGATCAGGACCGCCAGGCGTCGTCTCGGGAGCCGCTGGGGGCCGGCGGCCGGCTGGGTTCGGGGCTGAAGGAGGGATCGGAGGGGGCGGAATGGCCGTCGAATCGGGGCTCGGTGCGCTGATCGGCGGTGGAGGGATCGGCCGACGGCTCGCAACGCATCTCGTTACCTCGAAGGGGATTGAGACGATCGCCTGAGGCTTCGGGAGGGGATTGCGGGGGTTCGTTTCGGGAATCGACCGGGCACGGCGCGGCGGGAGGAGGCGGGGCGGGGTCGGGGGCCGCGCGGTTGGGGAAGCCGGCGCCGGTGGAGGGGGTTTCGGCGACGCGCTTGCGGGAGACGTGGGGGTGGGCCTGGTGCCACTGGCGGTCCTGATCCTTGCTGCGTTCGACGCGGAGGCGCATGAGCTGGTTGATGCCTCGGGTCATCTCGGAAAAGGCTTCGCGGCGGTAGCGCTGGCGGAGCTGGCCGTCCTTGGTGGTGTCGATGAGGCCGAGGTGGGAGACGGCCTCGGCTTCGGGGCCATCCTGCGATTCCCAGAGGGTCTGACGGAGGGTGTCGAGGCGGTCGATCTCCTCGGCGATGAGCCGACGAAGTTCAAAGCGGGCGGGAACGGGGTCGATCGGCGGGCCGAAGGAGGGATCGACGGGCATGCCGGAGCAGACGCGGGCGAGCCGCCAGAGGGAACGAAGCCAGGGGTCGGCGTCGGGGCCGGGGGCCTGCGGGTAGACGCCGAGCATCCGCAAGGCGCTGGGGCAGTCGTCCTGGTCCCAGCGGAGCCCCTGGGCGAGCTTCGCGTCGAGCTGCTCCCAGTGGCGCAGGAGCCACTCGCAGCCGAAGGAGGTCGCTTCGAGATCGGCGACGGTGTTGATCGGATCGTAGTTGAGGTTCTGCGCGAGGCTCCGGACGCGGTGCCGCTGCTTCGCTTCCCAGCGTGCGACGGCCTTTCGTGTGGCGTCGCCGAGGGATGCCTCCTCGACCTTCCGGCAGCGTTCGAAACGCGCATAGGCAACGGCCGAGGCGCGGATGAGGGCTTCCTCGGCCTCGGTGTCGGCGCCGAGTTGCCTGGTCCAGCGATCGGCGAAGTCCTGCATGAGTTTCGCCTCGTCGTCTCCGATCGGCAGCGCGGCGGTCATCCCGTGTCGCCGGGCGTTTTGCCTGCTGCGCCGCTTGCCCCGATCGGTCCGAGGGCCGGGGGAGCGCTGGGGACGGCTCGAATCGTGGTCGAGGGAGGCGGGATTGCTGGGGCTCATGGTGGGGGCCTCGATGGTTGCAGTGCGATTCGGTGCGTGCTGCGGTTGTCCTTGGAAGCATGGGGGATGCAGCGTCTTCGTCTCGGCCCCTGGGCGGCTCCGTCGCCGCGCATCGGGATGAGGGCCTGGCTATCTAAAACCATCGAGAAAAGGGGGAGCCTTAGTCACAAGAAATCAGACGCGGGGACGGAATTTCCGCGCAAGAGCGCGATGACCACGACTTCGGGAGCGGGTCCGGCGGGTTCGCTGGGCTCCGGTCGGCCCCAGTCCTCCCGATCCGCCTCGAAACGGCCTGGGGTCAGGATGACCTCGGCGATCCCGTGGGAAAGCGTGGCTGTGCGACGGCTTAGCCAGATCTCATCACACAAGCCACACAAGAATTTTTTGATTTTGCGACTTGCAAGGCTGGTCGCGTAGGGATAACGTCGGACGACCGCCAACTGGACCAGGCCCAGGGCGCTCTCGGGCGAAGGCGTGTGTGAAATGTGGGAGCGCAGGAAGATCTGACACATCAATCACCATAGGATTATGCTCATGGGAAGCTTCAGAATGCTGGCCGTGGTGGCGGTTGCATCGGCCGTGATGGCCGGTGCAACGAGCAGGGCAACGGCCGAGTCGGTGCTGACCTTCGATGGGCAGCCGACGGGACTGTTCACGAGCCTGACCGAGAACGGTTACCGGCTGAACTTCGTCGGGTTCGGTGACAGGCAGATGGTCAGCGACCTCGGAGGCGGCAACAACGCGCTTCTCGACAGTGATCCCGGCAACGCCTCGGGGGCAGAGGTTACAATTACCAGGCTGGACGGCCGGTCGTTCAGCCTCATTTCGATGGACATCGCCAACCTGAACAACCCCGGAGGCGGGCCGTTCGAGGTCGAGACCGACGAAAATAGTCGCGTCCAGTTGACCAGTGGCGGTGGCGACCGCATCGCCTATCGGACTGGGTCGAGTACGTTCAGCACGATTCGCCCGAGTGGATTCACGAAGATTCATTCACTCTCTTTGAACATCGTGAGTGGCTTCGAGCTGGATTCCGATGGCAACCTGTTCCCGCTCACCTTGGCCGTGGACAACATCCATTTGAGGGCGGTTCCCGAACCATCGAGCCTGGTCCTGGCCTCCATTGGCGGCCTGGCTGGGCTCGGGGTGTGGCTGAGGCGTCGCGGGTGGCCCCGGTTGCTCGCCAACCGGGGCGGCGCAGCCGCAGGAGACAGCGGGACGCCGCCTCATAGCCTCTCGTCGCTCCGCGACCCCGGTTGGCGAGCAACCGGGGCCACCCGCGGAGGGGGAGGAGTTGCGAGGCTCATGGTGTGAGACTCGATGGTTGCGGTGCGCCTGATGGTTGTCCTCGGCGGCGCGGGGTGTGGGCTCCCTCGGCTCGGCACCGGGCGGCTCCGTCGCCTCGCACGAGATGGGTGGGCCTCGTCTTCAATCCCATCGAGAAATTGAGGAGTGATCGTCATAATAATCTGAAGCGGGGACGAACTTTTCGAGCAGGAGTGGCGTGATTTCCACTTCGGGAGCGAGGCTGGCTGCGGTCAGGATGACCGAGCCACTCCGTGACCTGGCCGATTTTTTGTCGGGAAACGACTCATTTTCTGATCGCGTCTCGAAGGGCCAGATTTGTATCTTCAATGATTCGGGAGCGGACGACGCTCCCGAGTCCACGTCAAATGATCCACACTTCATTCGAAGGGCGATCTCTCATGGCGAAACCATCTGCCCAGTCCAGGGCTGCCGGAAAAACGTCGATTGAGCTGAAGGACGTCGTGGAGAAGATGGCTGAGCTGATTGGCATGACGACCCAGCTTTCCCCGAACGTACGGAGCGAGATCCTGCGGGATCCGGCGATGCTCGTCGGGGCGGTGCAGCCTCGGAAGTCGAGCCTCAAAGACCATAAGAAGGAAGTCCAGGTCTTCAAGACCTCAAGAAATCGTGAGCGGACGCCCATCCAGCCTGAGGATCTCCTCAGTGAGAAGTCGCTCAAGCGCCAGGTCGAGCTGCACCAGGCCATTCTGCGGAAGCTTGGAATCGAGGACGAAGTCAACGAGCTTCAGGCCATCAAGCCGGAAAAACAACGCACTCGGACGGGCAAAAAGACGGATCGCGGATAGGACCCGATCGGTCCTGGGTTCCGAACGATTGCTTGAATTTTTTGAGGTGCAGAATGAACGGCATCGGAGACTTCCTCCAGTGGTTGGCCTGCCTGATTCTCTACAGCCCCATCGAGCCTGATGAAATCGATACGGAACTGAACACGATCAATGAAAAACAACAATTTGTGCCGATTCTTGATTCATGCGGTGGTCCGAATGCGTTGACAGCCAACTTCACCAACGCCAATGTGGGACGAATCCGGGGCCAGGCGTTTGGCTGCGGCAATTTCGTTCAGAACAAGCGAGGGGTGATCGGAGCCGATTTCGCGTATCTGTCGGGGATTGCCGGGGGAGACATCCTGACCGGGATCGAGTACGAATTCCGCGCCCGGGTGGCCGCGAGGGGGCGGATGCGGCACTTCCCGGCCGAGACGCCCGGCGGCTCGCCGCCGTTCGGCCGGAATCCCGCCCCGTTCACCATCGGGCTGGTGTTCACGTTCATCAGGATCTTTCAGGTCAATGATGCGGGCGACCTCTTCGAAATCGCCCGATCGCCCCAGATCTTCCACCACTCCGTGACCCATCCCGCCAGCGCGGGGGTGATCTTGCCCGCTCCCTTCGACCTGAACGAGGAGGTCTCGCTGCGATTCACCCCGATCAACGATGGCCCGGTGTTCTTCGAGGTGGAAGTCTCGGTGCAAGGAGGGGCGACGGGTAGCTTCTCAGACATTCAGATCGGATCATTCGAGGATGCGACCTCGGGATTCGCCACGGTCGAGGTTAGTGCCCCGATCGCGCAGAAGGTACTCGAAGACGACGCCTGCGCGGAGCTGTTTGGGAGGTGATGTCGGGTGAGGGAGTGGAACTGCGGGCATTGGGACGTGCTGCTTCGGTTCGTTGATCGTGAATTGAATTGATGTGCGACGGTGATTCTTTTGAAACGGAGGGCTAAGTGATGGTTGCGACCTATGTGGTGCAGAATGTTCCGCTGATTCCGCAAGATCAGGGGATGGCGTGCTGGTATGCCAGCGCTCAAATGCTGATCCGGTGGCGACGCGAGCGGATGCAGATGACCGAGGGCGCACTGCCCGACCCGAGCCAGGTGAACGAGACAGTTCAACTGTACAAGGCGAACAACGGGTTGCCGCTGACGGAGATGGTCCGGTTTGCGCAGCTCATGGGGTTGCGTCAGGTGCCGCCGATGAGTCCGACGATCGAGGCGGTGGCGGGATGGCTGAACGATTATGGGCCGATCTGGACGGCGGGGCTGAAGGTGACCAGCACGGCGTCGTATGGGCATGTGGTGGTGATCACCGGCGTGTCCTCGTCACAGCTTTTCATTCATGATCCCGAACCGGTGAACATCGGCACGCAGGAATGGAAGCCGCATTCGTGGCTGGACACCACGTTGTCGATCGGCAGCAATCCGAACGTGGCGTATAACTTTCTTCACTTGCCTGTGTGACGGTGGGGTGAGCAAGGGCGGGCCGAACTCCAGGGCGTTGCGTCGGGAGGGGAGGTCGGGTATCGGAGAGGGGCGGAGGTTGGGGATTCCGGGGAATGACAGGCAGAACAAAGGACCGCCCCGATGAGATGGATCACCTTGGTGGTGTCGGTTGCACTGGTTCCGATGTCGGTGGCTGGGGCCGAGGAGGCCCCGGAACGGCAGACGAAAGTGGAGATCAGGGGGGAGGCGTTCTTCCTGAACGGGTCGCCGACGTATGAGGGGAGGGAATGGAACGGATCGAAGATCGAGGGATTGCTGATGAACTCAAGGATGGTACAGGGAATCTTCGATGACCTGAACCCGGAGACGAGGCATCGGTGGGCGTATCCGGACACGGGGGAGTACGACGCGGAGCGGAACACGAGGGAGTTTCTCGCGGCCATGCCCGAGTGGAGGAGGCACGGCTTGCTGGCGTTCACGATCAACCTGCAAGGGGGAAGCCCCGAGGGGTATTCGAGGGAGCAGCCGTGGCATAACTCGGCGATCAAAGGGGATGGAAGTCTGAGGCCGGAGTACATGGATCGGCTGGAGCGGATTCTGGATCGGGCGGATGAGCTGGGGATGGTGGCGATTCTGGGGATCTTCTACTTCGGGCAGGATGAGCGGCTGAGGGATGAGGAGGCCGTCACGCAGGCGGTGGACAACGCGGTGGACTGGGTGTTTGACCATGGTTACACGAATGTGATCATTGAAGTGAACAATGAATGCAACGTGAGGTATGATCACGACATTCTCAAGCCGGATCGGGTGCATGAGCTGATCGAGCATGTGAAGGGGCGGACGCGGGACGGCCGGCGGTTGCTGGTGGGGACAAGCTATGGCGGGGGGACGGTGCCGAGGGAGAATGTGGTGCGGTCGGCGGATTTCCTGCTATTACACGGCAACGGCGTGAAGGACCCGGCAAGGATCGGGGAGATGGTGCGTCAGTGTCGGGACGTGCCGGGGTATCGACCGATGCCGATCCTCTTTAATGAGGACGATCACTTCGACTTCGATCAGCCGACGAACAACATGGCGGCGGCGATTGGAGACTATGCGTCGTGGGGGTTCTTCGATCCGGGGAGGAACAATTATGAAGATGGCTATCAGTCGCCGCCGGTGCGCTGGGATTTGAACACGGAGCGGAAGCGGGCGTTTTTTGAGAAGGTGAAGGAGGTGACAGGCGGGGAGGAATGAGAGCGACCGACGGGGAGGGACGTCGCGGTGTTAGGACGTTGGCCGATCCACCTTTCGTGCGAGATAGAAACCGTAGCTGTAAGAGGCACGGTAGGTCTCATAGAGTTCGATTTCTCGAATTTCCGCATCGACGATGGCTTGTGCGTCGGCGCGGTAACCGTGTCGAGCCAGGAATTGGTCAAGGCGATCTTGGATGGGCCGGTAGTAATGGTCGAGCCAGCAATGCTCGGGCAAGACAAAATAGCCAACCGGCATATAACCATTTTGTTCCAGAACGCGCAGTTTGGAGGAGGCGACGTCGATCTCGGGATATTCCCGCTCCCAGTGGGCCTGGAGCTCGGCCGGCCGGGAACCGGTGGTCCAGGTGATCTCCGAGACGGCGAGGAGGCCGCCGACGTTCAAGAACCGGTTCCAGGTTTTGACGCCGTGTTCAAATCCGATGTTGTAGATGGCGCCTTCGGACCAGATCACATCGAATTGCTCATCCGCAAAGGGCAGGTCATCCATCGACGCGCATAGGGTTGTGATTTTCTCAGAAAGGCCTTGCTCGCTTGCGCGCGTTTCAAGCTCGTCAAGGAAGTCCTGAAACAGGTCGACCGCGGTGATGGTTGCGTTGAGAAGGCGAGCGAGGACGAGGGTGGACGCGCCGGTGCCGCAGCCGATGTCGGCGATGGTGAGGGGCTTCGACCGGTCGACCCGGGCCAGCGTAAGCGCGCGTTCGGTCTCGGCATCGCTGCCGGGTCCCTGGCGGGCTGCCTCTTTATGGAGGTCGATCAAGAGACGAAGGTCGTCCACGAATCGCTCCAACCAACGGAGGATCGGCCGATCCCCCGAGGTGAGGGGGGATCGGCCGGGATGGTGGGGATCAGAACTCGCGGTCGCGGAGGCGGCCGGGTTCGGGCTGGGGATAGATGCCGCTGGCAAGGAGCTGGAGCGGCGCGGGGGAGTCGAGCGTGAGTTGATCGACCTCGGGGGCGAACTCGTGGTCGTGGTTGAGCATTTCGTCAAAGGTGACGATGCGGCCGGTGTGGGCGGCCATGCGGCCCATCGCGGTCACGAGGCTGGCCTCGGCGCCGCGCTTGACCTCGTTCCAGGGTTCGTCGTTGCGGATGGCGGCGATCAGGTGGTCCCATTCGAGCTGATAGGGGTTCGGCTCGGGCTGGGGGAAGGCCCAGACGGGTTCGCCCTGGTCGATGCGCTGGTCGGCGTAGATGCGGGTCTTGGCCGGGGTGTGGGAGTTGGTGGAGATAACGGCCGAGCCCTTGGTGCCGTGGGCGTAGCTGGCGAACTCCTGGTGGCAGCGGGGGACGTTGCGGGTGTAGACGAACAGCTTGGTGCCGTCGTCGAAGGTGTATTCGATCGAGTAGTTGTCGAAGTTCTGATCGACCTTGTCTTCGCGGTAGAGGCGGGCCCCCTGGGCCTGGGCGGTGACAGGCCAGGCGTCCTTCATCCAGCACGATTCGTCGATGTTGTGGATCATGTAGTCCATGATCACACCGCCACTGGCCCACATGAAGCCGTGGAAGTTGCGGATCTGGTACATCAGCTCCGTCATGTCGCTGGTGTTCGGGCCGATGAGGCCGCCGCCGCCGACCTGGCGGTAGGAGCGGAGGGTGAGGAGGTCGCCAATCTCACCGTTCTTGATCCGTTCGTAGAGGGCCTTGCGGGCGTCGCAGTGGCGGCACATGAGGCCGACGCCGACCTTCAGGTTTTTTTCCTTCGCCTTTTCGCCCAGCTCGATCATGCGGCGGGTGGTGGGGCCGTCGACCGTGACAGGCTTTTCCATGAAGGTGTTGACACCCTTTTCGATGGCGTAGGTAAAGTGGGGCCATCGGAAGGCGGGGGGAGTGGTCATGATGACCACGTCGCCGGGGTCGAGGCAGTCGATGGCGTTCTTGTAGGCGTCGAAGCCGAGGAAGCGGCGGTCCTCGGGAACGTCCATCTGGCTGGAGTACTTGTCTTCAAGATAGTTAAAGCTGTTGGTCAGTTTATCTTCGAAGACGTCGGCCATGGCGACCAGCTTGATCGGCCCGTTCTGGACCGACAGGGCGTTGGCCGCGGCGCCGGTGCCGCGACCGCCGCAACCGACGAGGGCAACCTTGATCGTGTTCTGCTCACTCGCGTGGACCGCCGGGACGTAGACGCCGGCCAGGGCCGAAACCGAAGCGGCGGCGCCGGTGTGCTTGAGGAAGGATCGGCGCGACGGGTTCGAATTCGAGGGTGTCATGGTGGGGACCTTGCTCCGCAAAAGAGAATCCCGACGGCCGATCGAGCGCGGCGGCGATCTAGGTTGAGAGCCGCCGTCGTCGGTCGGTGCGTGGTGGGGGAGAGAAATCGGTTGCCACGTGGTGAACGGCCAGGACCCCTCCCGGCCGATCGCCCGGTGTGATGGTCGCGGGGCGCTTGCCTGCGTGGGTCACGCAAGGCGGCCCCTTCGAACAGGTCTGAGGGCACGGGACCCCCCTCACCCGGCCTTGCGGCCACCCTCTCCCCCGCGTTGCGGGGGCGAGGGTTGGGAGAGAGGGGCCATGCTCACCCGGCCTTGCGGCGCCCCGTTTCCTTGCACTTGCAAAGGCAAGGGGAGAGGGGATCACGCCAGGCAGGGAACGACGATGCTCGTTGGTCCATCATGCCAGGCTCACCGATTCATCGTAACGCGCGGGGGAGATGGTCGAAACCATCAAATTCCCCGAAGCCACTCACGAGCGTAGCAAGGGCAGGGGGGTCACTTCGCATCGGCAGGGGAGGGGGGCATCAGGGCTCGGGCTTCCTCGATGAGCCTGTCCCACTGGAAGGCGGGGCCGGGATCGACCTTGTTGGTTTGCACGTGAAAGTGTCCGAGGATTCCTTGATACGACTGCCAGTCGTCTCGGGAAAGGGTGTCGGTGATGAGGTTGCCGTTTTCGTCGCGGGGGTAGTCGCAATCGAGGTTCGGGAAGACGGTGCAGAGGGTGGCGGTGAGCTTGATGAGGGAGTCGTACTGCTCGGGGGTCAGGTCGTACTGCTTCAGCTCGATGCCGCGAACGGTGCCGACGACCGGTTCGTTGCGAGAGGGGCGGAAGCTGGCGTCGAGGTTCTTCATGCCGGCGGCCTCGGGGCCACCGGGGATGACCAGGCGAGTGGTGCCGTCGGCATCCTGGGCGTACCAGCGGTCGAGGGCCGAGGCGTTGGCGGGGGGATAGGCCCCCATGTTGGCGATCTCGATGCCGATGGAGCGCTGGTTGGCGATGGTGGCGTGATAGGCGGATTCTTTCAGGTCCATGGTCTGATAGATGGTGCCGTCGAGGTCGAGCATGAAGTGAACGCTCAGGCCTCGGCCGTCGTGGAGGACCCGGAAGCAATTGCGGCTGGTGCCGGCCACGTCGTAGTGGATGACGAACTGATCGACAACATCTTGAAGCATGGGCAACGACCAGCCGCCACCGCGGACCTGCTCGACCTGCTCGGGGGAAAGGCGGTTGCCTCGCAGGCCGAAGCGGACGGGAGAGCGCAGGCCGGCGGCCTCCGACGCCTTCCAGCCGGCCTCGGCCAGAGGGGCGAAGCGACGCTCGACGCGGTAGGCGTCGTAGCCGCCCGGATCGGTCCAGAGGACGACCGGGGCCGTGGTGTGAAAGAGCTGACCGGCGACCACAATTTCATCCCCAAGGCGTTCGAGGCGATCGCCGGGCCGCGGGTCGTTCTGTGCGATCGCCCCCGAGGCCAGGGAGAGGCTCAGGCCGATCGCCAGCAGGGTAAGAGCCGCCATCGGCCGAGGGAACGGGTGTTCGGTTCGCGTTCGGGGGAGGAGGTTGCGGATCATGGGGGTTGCGTCTCAAATCAAGAATCAGACGAAGCAGAAGTGAACTCGATCGGCCGGGAAGGCAAGCCGTCCCGAGGCCCAGGAACCGGTCGATCGGAGCCTATCTTACCAGCAAGGGCCGGCCTTCGGAGTCTGCAAGCGAGCGGAACCGAGCCTCCTGGGCGCTCGACGTGAACAGCGCGGTGTGTTCGTCGGATCGGGGCGTTTGAACCCGATTTGAGCGAAACGGATCTGTTCAACATCCCCGGGTTCCTGCTAAAGTCAGTTCGCCGGTCGGTCGATCGCCTCGAAACGACGCGTGATCGGGTCGGCGCCAGGAACGATGGCGGCCGGGGATGCTTCTCGATTCCCGGCCCGACGAGACGGTGCTTTGCGGTGATCGGTGTTCTCCGCGTCGATGCCCTGACGCGAGACCATCGCCTCCTGTGCGGTGAGCCCGAACCGGGAGGGGTCCCCAGGGGCCAATTGTTCACAGAGGAATCGGACAGGATGTCCCCGAGCGTGTGGCGAGGATTGATCTCCGGGCGACCGATCCCAGAGGTTCGGCGACCGGGGTCTGGCGGGTCGCACAAGGGGGCCGGATCGCCACGAGGCAACAGGGGAGCGTTCCCGCCGACCGATGGCAGTTTGCCCCCTTCTTCAGGATGAGGCACGCACCTTCCATGACCGAATCGACCACGATGACGGACCGGTTTGACGGCTCGACCGCGGCATCAGACGCCGGAGCGCCATCGGCTCTGAGCCAGTCGGCGGCAGCCGTCAAGGGTTCGGGATCGACCGAAGCGGACACGACGATCCGGCCCTCCTCGGAGTCGGAGCCGTTGTCACCGCTGGCGGCGGTCGCCCGAATGTCGATGACGGTGCGGTGGGTGGTGGTGTCGGTCATCACCCTGCCGCTGGTCGCCGTGCTGGCGACGCCGTTGGTCGTCTGGGGGTGGGGGTTCCACTGGGTCGATCTGGGGCTCTTGCTGGGGATGTACCTGCTGACCGGGCTGGGGATCACGGTCGGGTTTCACCGGCTGTTCACGCATCGGTCGTTCGAGACGAGCATGCCGGTGAAGTTCGTGCTGGGGGTGCTCGGCTCGATGACGGTGCAGGGGTCGTTGCTGGAATGGGTGGCGCTGCACCGTCGGCACCATCAGTACTCCGATGCCGAAGGGGACCCGCATTCGCCGTTTCACGGGATGGATCATGGGGTGCGAGGGGTGCTTCGGGGGTTCTGGCATGCTCACGTCGGCTGGATTGTCCGGCCGGGTCCGTTTGAGCTGGACCGCTACGTCACCGACCTGAGGCAGAGCCCGACCCTGCGGTTTGTGGACGCGACGTTTGCCGTCTGGGTGGCGCTCGGGTTGCTGATTCCGGCGGCCGTGGGAGGAGTGCTGACGGGATCGTGGGCGGGAGCGTTGACGGGCCTGATCTGGGGAGGACCGGTGCGGATCTTCCTGGTGCACCACATTACCTGGAGCGTCAACTCGGCCTGCCACATCTGGGGATCGCAGCCGTTCGAGACGAACGACGAGAGCCGAGACAACCTGCTGTTCGGCCTGCTCGCCTGGGGAGAGGGCTGGCACAACGCCCACCACGCCTTCCCGACCTCGGCCCGTCACGGCCTGGCCTGGTGGCAACTGGACGTGAGCTACTGGTTCATCTGGGTGCTCGCCCGGCTCGGCCTGGTCTGGAAGGTGAAGCTCCCGAGCCGGGAGGCTCAGCTTCGCCGGCGTCGGGCGACGGCTTGACAAAAAGCCAGAGGGCCGCCCCCCTTGCCGAATCGACGGCAGGGGGAGCGGCCGAGAAATCGTCCGTTTCCCCTCAAGGGGGAGACGTGACGGAAGGCTGCTGACAATCGCCTGGGCGTTACCGCACCGGCATCGGGGGGAGCAGCACCTGGTCAATGATGAAGATCGCGCCGTTGCTGGCAAGAACCGCGTGATTCAAGATCCGAGCATCGTTGATAAACACGGCAATGTGATGCGGGCGATACTGCCGGACGGAGAAGGTGGTGCGTGCGCCATTGAGCATCATCACGTTCCGCTCGGCGTACAGGTTGTGCAAGGGCCGGGCCCCTGGCGTGACGTGATAGAGAATGATGTCGGTCAGAAGGTCCGGGCCAAGCTGGCCGACATTGTCGGGCGTGAGCCCGATCTGGGCAAAGGCCGCGTTGGTGGGTAGGAAGACGGTAAGCGGGTCGGAACCGGCCAGGGCATCCAGGAGCCCGGGGTCCGCGGCCAGGACGGCGGCGATGAGCGTTTCGAATTCGCCGGTGTGGATGTTGTAATTGACCACGCGATCCAGAATCGTCTGGGCTTCGACCCGAGCCGGCGCGGCCGCCAGGCCCCCGACCATGACGAACAGCGCAGCCACACACCACGAGCGTCGGATGGATGTCATTGGAAGCTCTCCCTGGTGGAATGTCTCTGGTCAGTGATTGCCCTCGGCTCGACCACGCGATCGAACCGGGAGGCGTGGCGTTGTGCCGGACCCACCCGGAACACAAGACGCCATGCGCGGCCCTCGCATACCGCACATCACACTCAACCTATTCAGGCACCTCAGACATTTCAATCCTCTTGCTCTGCACAATCGGCACAAATTGCAAATTGTTCATCGATCCGAGTGCGTTGGGCGCGGAGAAGGGTCGGCAGGGGGGGCTTGAACTGACACCGTGACGGTGGAGTGTCTCTCGTGACGTCACCGCCCGGGGGCGGTGCTGGGGCGATTGAGATCGGTACCCAACAATGGTTGGACCGGGAGGGCTCAGGGCGATAGGATCGTGGCTGATTCGGCCTCGGACCGATCGGGCAAGAGTTGCGCCGTGGGTGGAGCGATCTTGGCGTTCCTGATCGGAGCGGGGCGTCGTCACATCATCATGTGGTTGGCTCAACCGAGTCGTCTGCGCTCCTGGCCCCGGCCCCGAGGTCCTTGTTTTGCGATCCGTTTCGATCCGAACCATCGGTCCGATTCTCGTGTTGATTCCGGTGGCCGTGGTGGTGTTGGGGTTCGGCCTGCTGGCGACCTGGCAGGGGAAACGGGTGGTCGATGACCTGACGGGCCAGGTGGTGGACCAGGCGGCCCGTCGGGTTGAGGAGCAGCTCGACCGCTATCTGGCCACGGCAGTTCATGTGACGGAGCTGACGGCCTCGATGATTGCCGCCGGCGAGCTGGACCCGGCCGATCTGAGGGCCTGGCGGCCCGATCTGATCCGGCAGCTCTCGGCCTTCGAGGCGATCAATTCGATCACCTTCGGCACTCCAGAGGGCTCGGCCACCTGGATCATCCGCTATCCGGGGGAGTCGGGCCTGGAGTACGCGATCAAGGACGACCAGACGGGGGAGGAGGTCGTCGAGTACCGCGTTCCGCAAGGCGGGGAGTCGTTGGGGGAGCGGATCGGCTCCTATGACTACGCCCCGAGGCAGCGGCCGTGGTATCAGGCCGCCGAGGAGGCCGGGGGGCCGACCTGGAGCGACGTCTACCCGTGGGTTCGCAGCAACAGCGCCATGGCCACACTGGGCCTGGCCTTCGTGCGTCCGGTGGCCGACGCCGAGGGGAATCGGCTTGGGGTGCTCGCGTCGGATGTGGGGTTGCTGGCGGTCTCGGAGTTTTTGACCGGGCTGGAAGTCTCGGAGACGGGAAGGGCCTTCCTGGTCGGGCCGGACGGCGGCTTGCTGGCGAGTTCCTCGGGGGTGGCGGTCATCGGTCCCGGCGGGTCGCAGGTGGCGGCGGCCGAGTCGGACGACCCAATGGTCCGGGCGGTCGCGGAGCGGGTGGCGGAGGAGTCGGGATCGTTCGGCGCGATCGACGACCGGGAGCCGTTCGAGCTGACGCTCGATGACGAGCGTTACCGGGTCGAGGTCGAGCCGCTCTCGGGCGTGCAGGGGCTCGACTGGCGTCTGGCGGTCATCGTGCCCGAGGCCGATGTGATGGGAGGCGTGCAAGAACTGCGTCGGCAGGCCGCCTGGATCGGATTGCTGGTCGTCGGCCTGACGCTCGGCCTGGGCATTGCGGCGTCGCTCCGGCTTGTCCGGCCGATTGTGGAGCTGGTGGAGGGGGTCCGAACCATCGGCGAAGGGGACCTGGATCATCGGGTCCGCGTGGAAGGGGCTCGGGAGTTTGCGATGCTCTCGACCGAAGTGAACCAGATGGCCGAGGCGCTGAAAGACCGCCTCCGCCTGCGGCAATCGCTGGCGCTGGCGATGGAGATTCAGCAGAAGCTCTTACCCGAGGAAACGCCGGCGCTGCCGGGGCTCGACATTGCCGGACACTCGACCTACTGCGACGAAACCGGGGGCGATTACTACGATTTCCTCGAACTGGATGAGACGACTCAGGGGGACCTGATCGTGGTGCTCGGCGACGTGATGGGGCACGGGATCGCCGCGGCCTTGCTGATGGCGACGGCGCGGGGGGTCTTGCGGACGAGGGCCTCGGAAAGCGGGTCGCTCGGCCAGCTGCTCACGCACGTCAACCGCCAGCTCGAAGCCGACACGGGGGGCGAGCGGTTCATGACGATGATCTTGATGGTCGTCGATGCGCCTCACCACGCGATTCGGTGGGCCAGCGCCGGCCACGATGCGCCGATCGTGTATGATCCGCAAAGTGATGCGTTCCTCGATTTGCCGAATATCAACGGCCTGCCGCTCGGGCTGCTGGACGACTCGGAGTACGAGGAAGCCGTGTGGGACGGCCTCGGCTCGGGGCATATCGTGCTGCTCGGCACCGATGGGATCTGGGAAACGCGGAGCCCGTCGGAGGAGGAATTCGGCAAGGACCGGCTGCGCGACATCATTCGAGCCCACCGGGATGAGCCGTCGGAGCGCATCTCGGTGGCGATCAACGACGCCCTGAAGCAATTCCGAGGGGACTCGCACCAGGACGACGACATCACGTTCGTCGTGGTGAAGCTCGCGTGACGGGCCGTGGCAGGGCGATTGAGCCTGG
This sequence comes from Tautonia marina, assembly GCF_009177065.1. Classification (NCBI taxonomy): domain Bacteria; kingdom Pseudomonadati; phylum Planctomycetota; class Planctomycetia; order Isosphaerales; family Isosphaeraceae; genus Tautonia; species Tautonia marina. The sequence continues at coordinate 3,635 of NZ_WEZF01000032.1, read as the reverse complement.
CCGGCTCCCCAAGGATTCGGGGACGCCGGCCAGGGGGAATGGCTCAGCGAACTGGAATGTCGTAACGGATGAAGCCGAGCAGGTCACCTTCCTCGACCGCGTGGCAAGAGGCGCATCGGGCGTGCACGGCCGGAACGATCGTGGCGGCCAGGAGACGGCGATCGGGGCCTTCACCGACGACCTCATCGAGGTAGGTCTCGCCGTTCTGCATGGCCTGGACGGCCCGCTTCTCGAAGTCGGTTTCGGCGTTGTTGTGCTCTCCCATCGGGATACCGGTGGCATCGACGAGCCGCGCCGAGTGGTGGCCGAGCTTGTCCATCGCCTCGAAGACATCCTTGGCAACCATGATCGCCGGCTGACCGCGCTGATATTTGTCGGTGATCGAAACGACCGCCGTCTTGTATAATGCATCGAGCATCTGGACCTGCTGCCGGGCGCGCTCGACCGCCGGATCGTCCTCCGGCTCGGGTCGGACCGGTCCGGCCTGCATGGCCGACACGCCCCAGACCATCGCCAGGGCCACCGCCCCCATCAGGCCGACCCCGCCCTTGACCCACCGCGCCTTGTGTGTTGTCGGCATCATCTCGCCTCCTTCGGTACTGGGGCGTGGTCCCCGCGTCTCGGCGGCGCCGCCCAGGCATTCGTTTCGAAAGGAACTCAGGATTGCCCGAAAAATCGGACACAACCATCTCTTTTCTGCGTCGAATTACTCTAAGGGGCGACATTACGGATTTCAAGGTCTGATTTTCTGGTTTTTCTCCAAATCGAGGAACGGGTTGCGATGTTCTCTCAAACGGTGGAGTACGCCCTGAGGGCGACGGTGCACCTGGCCGATTGCGCGCCGGAGGCCCGGACGACGGAGCAGATTGCTCGGGTGACGCAGGTGCCAGCGCCGTATCTGGCGAAGGTGTTGCAGGGGCTCAAACGGGCGGGGATTGTGAGGTCGCAGCGGGGGATTGGGGGGGGGATCACGCTGGCGAAGCGGCCCGAGGAGCTGACGATCTTGGAGGTGGTGAGCGCGGTGGATCCGATTCGGAGGATTCGGACCTGTCCGCTGGGCCTGGCCTCGCACGGGGAGCATCTGTGCCCGTTGCACCGTCGCCTGGATAATGCGCTGGCGAGCGTGGAGGAGGCGTTTCAGAAGACGACCCTGGCCGAGGTGCTGGCCGATCCGAACCCGAGCATTCCACTGTGCGACTTTCCGGGAGCGCGGGGGGGGCCTCGGGTGGCGACGGAGGTCGAAACGTCCTGATGCAAGCGATTGATCGTGGGTATCGGCAGCTCCTTGCAATCGATCCGTTGGCCCCCGTACCATCAACGGATGGACCGAGACGAGTCCGAGCGATTGCGGAGCGTCGTCCCCCCCACGGAGCCCCATTCTGATGCGAAGTCTCCGAGCCCTGGCCGTTGTGGCGGTTGTGTTCCTGGTGGTACAGACCTCGGCGTCGAGGGGCTGGGCCGAGGAGGGACCTGACGACGGCTGGATCACGCTGTTTGGCGAGGGGACCGGGCTCGACGCCTTCCGCCCGCCGTTTGGGGACTGGCAAATTGTGGGCTCGGCCGCGCTGAACGAGGAGGACCCGAAGCACCTGACGCCCGAAGCGGGGGCAGGGGTCCTGATCAACGACCCTCCCGGCCGCACGAGAAACCTGGAGACGGTGCAGGAGTTCGGCGACGTGGAGATCGAGATCGAGTACATGATGGCCGAGAACTCGAACGCCGGCGTGAAGTTCCAGGGGCTCTACGAAATTCAGATGTACGACAGCTACGGCAAGGAGATTGACGCCAAGGGGAACGGCGGCGTTTACCCGAGGGCCGAACTGCTGCCGCGCTACCGGCACATTGACGAGGGGTTCCCGCCGATGGTCAACGCCTCGCGTCCGGCAGGGGAGTGGCAAGTGCTTCGCGCGACGTTCCGCGCGCCTCGGTTCGATGATGCGGGGAAGAAGACGGCGCATGCCGTGCTCGAGCGGGCCGAGCTGAACGGGCAGATCATCCACGAGAACCTCGAAATTCCCTATCCGACCGGACACGCCTGGCGCACCAAGCCCGAAACGCCTCTTGGCCCGATCTTGCTGCAAGGGGACCACGGCCCGGTGGCCTTCCGGATCGTTCGGATCCGACCGATCGAGCCCTGAGCAAGCCGTGGCTCGACGGGGGGGATGACGTCTTGGCGTCGTCCGAAACCCCGATCGGTCTTCCTCTCGTTACCGCCTTTGTGAGGTCGACTCAATGGAGCACTACGCCCTTCGCCTCCTTCAGCCGGCCTTTGCCGCTCCGGCCGGCATGCGAGCGATCGTCCTCCGCGACGAGTTCGACCATGACGGTTCCTCGCGGATTGTTCACGAGCTGTTGCTGGTCGTCGGCCTCCAGGCGCAGGTCGTCCATCACTACACGAGCGACGAACCCCGCCCAGTCCACCCCGACCCGATCGCGATGGAGAAGCTGGGCTGGCACTACAAGCACCAGGATTGCCACGTCGCGCCGATCTGCCTGACCAGCAACGGACGGCTTGACACGCTCAACCCCGACGAACCCTGCTGGATGCTCCTCGAACCGGGAACCCCGGTGGAACGCGTCGAACAGCTCGCCCAGAAACTCCGGGAAGAGGAACAGGTCCGCCGCGCGGTCGAGCACCGGATCGAAGACCTCGATCAGGACAGCCTGGCCAGCGACTGAGGGCGGAAGCCTGCCGAACGACGACGGATCTCGAACGGGAGCCCGATCGTGAACGACCTTTGCGTGGGTTCGATCCTGGCCGGAACCCTGGCGCTGGTCGGCCCGATGGCCGCAACGGGGCAGCCAATCTTCGGGCACGTCGAAAGCCTTGAGGCAATCGTTGCCAACACGGATGTGGTGTTCGTCGGAACGCTGGATGCCATCGATGTTCCAGAAGGCCCTGAGGGATTCGAGGCCAGGATCCTGGTTGACGAAACGATCAAGGTGCCAATCGGGGAGAGTTACGAAACGGTGAGGGTCGCGCTCCGAGAGCCGGAGGCGGTGCTCTCCGATTGGAAAGGGGATCGTTGCCGTCTGCTCATCGCGGTTCGGCAGGAGGGAACCGAGATTCAAACGTCGGTCATTGATCTGGACGACGAAGCGCTGGCCGTGCTGACAGCTCGGGAGACTCTGCTCCGAGATCGGGACGACGTGATCCGAGTCGCCAAGGAAACCGTTACCAGAATGCCAGGGAATGTGAAACGGTTTCACACCTTTCAGCGCGAGGTTCCCCGCGAAGTCATCGCAGAGACGCGCTGGGCGGAATATCACGGAGTGACAATCAGTGTGCCCGTTGATGACCGCCTGGAACAATGGGCACGGAAGGCGATCCAATCGGAGCACGTCTTACGCCGCGTCGAAGGGGTCCGGGCATTGCGGTATTTTCGCTCTGAGGAGACGATTGCATTGCTCAAGCCGTTGCTCAAGGATCCGGGATGGGCGATCCTGCATCATGCCCAGGAGAATGAGGGCGGAGAGGTGCGCCGTTACCTGGTTCGGCGCGAAGCGTACAGAGTGCTGAAGGCATGGGGGGTCGAACTCTGTCGGCCGGTGGTCGAAGAAACGATCGACACTCGATCGATCGACCCAGGGAGGATCGACCCAGGGAGATGAGTGAGGGTTTGCTCAGCGCGCAG
>NZ_WEZF01000031.1 GCF_009177065.1 Tautonia marina | reverse complement strand
TTGCCTTTGAGCTGGCGCACGGCCTTGGCCGTCTGGTCGCGGGTGAGCTTCTCCTTCACCACGCGATTGGCGAGTGCCACCTGCTTCTTCGGGTCTTCCAGCTTCTGGATTTCGTAGGCGGTGCGGGCCGGAAGCGCCTCTTCGGCCACCATCTGCCGCACTTCCTCCGGCTGCTCCAGCAGGCTTAGGGCCTGGGTGACGGTCGAGGCAGAGATTTTGAGCGACTGGGCCAGTTCCTTCGCGTTCCAGCTGTTGAGCCGCATCAGCTCCTGAAAGGCGCTGGCCCGCTCCAGCGGCTTTAAGTCCTCGCGCAGGCAGTTTTCGATGAGCTGCGTGCGGCGGATGTCGCTTTCGGTGAGGTCGCCATCGAGCACCATGCAGTCGATGGTTTCCAGCTCGGCAAGCTGGCAGGCCCGGTAGCGGCGCTCGCCGCTGATGATGACGTACTGCTCAAGGCCCTCGTCCCAGCGGACGTTGATGGGCTGGAGCTGCCGCTCTTTGATGCTCTCGGCGAGATGTTGAAGCGCTTCCGGGTCAAATTCCTTCCGCGGCTGCTTCGGGTCCGGCGTGATGCGGTCGAGCCGGATGGCGGCCACATTGCTGAGCGCCCGGCGGCCTTCGAGCTTTCGCGGCGGCTTCTGCTGTTTGAGGAAGGACAGATCCCCCGAGCCGGCTTTGCGTGAGCCGAGCGACTCCAGCCGGTTGACCTGGCCCTGCTCGCGTGCGGTGGTCTTAACCTCATCCATGAGCGGTAACCCTTTCGGCGGGCGTTTCAGCCTCCCGGCTGGTGCGGGCGATGATTTCTTCCGCGAGTGCCTTCATGGCAAGCGCGGCTGCGGATTTCGGGCGGAAGAAGGAAACCGGCTTACGGTGCACGAGCGAAGCGGTGAAGGTGGCGGAATCCGGCACCATCTGCTCGAAGACGGCATTCGGGAAGGCTTCGCGCAGGTCCCCGGCATAGTCACGGTGGGTGGCCCGCCGCTTGTCGTACATCGTAATCAGGTAGCCGAGGATCTTCAGGTCGCCGTTATAGGTGACGGCTTCCTTCACGACGTGATTCACGTCAACGAGGCCCTGCACCCCGAAATCTTCCGTCTGCACCGGAACGATGGCGTAGTCGGCGGCAAGGAGCGCCGTCCAGCTGCAGAAATAGAGGTTGGGCGGCGAGTCGATGAGGATGAAGTCATAGCCGTCGGTGCCGGCAACGAAATGCCGGAGCGCTTCGAAGTCGTACGGGGCGGTGTGCGGCGGGTTGACGTTGTACGGGTCGTATTCCTGCGAGGTCGGCACGATGTCGATGTTTTTAAATTCGGTCTGGACGATGAGCGTCTCCGGCCCGGCCGGTATCGCGTCGTCGTAGAGCGCGGCAAGCGTCGCTTCCTTGGGCAGCGATTCGACCGCCTCGGTGCCGAAGAATCCGCGGCTAAGCGAGCCCTGCGGGTCGTTGTCGATGAGCAGGACGCGGTATTTCAGCTTCGCGAGGGCCCCGGCAAGGTGAAAACATGAGGATGTTTTTCCAACGCCCCCCTTCTTGTTCAGCATGGCGATTGTGGTAGCTGGCATAGCGATTGGCCGGGTCAATTTGTCTTAAATTTGTTGTTTACCATACACTTAGGGCGAAACTCCTGAAGTAAGGCTCGAACCATTCTTACCCCGCTTTCAGCTTTGCGTCCAGACCGAATATCACGGCAGCCGGCCCTGTTCTTTCAGGAGCTTAAGCGCATATTGCCGGTGGCGGTTGGTGCGGGCCAGCCGGGCGAGGGCGTGATTGCCGCGTTCGAGCGCGAGGTCCTCTTCCGGCGCTTCCTCGCGTGAGCGTGCGTCGTGGGCTTCGAGCTGCTCAGGAGAAAGCCCTTTCAGATAGGCGGTGACGGCGTCGCTCTCCGCCAGTTCACGCTCCCGGGTTTCCTGCCGGCGGCGCAGCTCCTCCTCGGCCTTGCGGGCCTGAAGCTTCTGCTTCTCCTCGATGCGGCGTCGCTCTTCCGGCGGCTGGTAGCCAGCCGGGGTGGCATAATTCCGCCGGATGGACTCCACGAGGTAGCCGCCCGGGCTTTTGGCGACGCGCTTGTCTTTGCGTTCGGTCAGCCAGCGGAGGATGTCGAGCTTGGCCTCGATGTGCTCCGCCGGATGCTGGCCTGCCAGTTCGCGTGCGGTGGCTTCGGTCACACCGCAGGCGATGAGTTCCTGAGCCAGCGGCGGAAGCGGATCGGCGGCCGGCGGCGGTGCAGGGGGGGGCTCGGCGGCGGGAGCGGCGAGCGGTTTGCCGCCCTGGTGGACGAAGCGGATGGTCCACTTGCCGCGGGCCTGCTTCTGGTAGCGCTGCTCGCGGGAAAGAGGCTTCAGGAAACCGATGGCTTCCAGCTCCGCGATGGCACCGGAGAGTTTCTCGCGGAGTTTGGAGGCGTCTTTGTAGTTCCGGCTCAGGCCCACCCGGTCGAAGGCGATTTCATGCAGGTCGAAGGTCCAGTCGGGCCGGAGGTAGAACCGCTTGCCGAGGAAGCGGTAGAGCCGCTTCGAAATCGAGCTGTTGAGCGCGAAATATTCATCGAGGTTCAGCTCGCGGAGGTTGCCTGCAAGGCAGCTCTCGAGGAAGATGCCGTTCCAGACGAAGAAGGAAAGCGGCAGCTCGGTCTGCCCCCTCGCCCGCGCTTTCTTGCGGGCGTCGTTATCGACGATGATAACGGATTCGAGAATGTGAATCTTGGCGCTGGTGTGGATGTTGTGCTGGCGGTCGTACCAGCAGCGATCGTAGAGCAGCTGCACGCCCTGCCAGCGGGTCAGGGATTCATCGAGCCGGCGGTAATAGGTCTTGGTGTCCGGCCAGCGGAGCAGCTTTAAGAGCTCGTAGCGGGTGAAATAGACTTTGATTTGCCGGGAGTTGTCGCCGTCGCGGCGGAAGCCGGTCTGCCGTTTGGTGAGATACATGAGCGCGACGATAACGTCGCTGTCGGCGGCGGTGGGCAGGCCGTAGGCGTCGCTGCCGGTGATGGTGAGCGTGCCGTTCTGGTCTTTGAAGACGAGGGTTTTCATGCCCTCGGGCGCACGGTCGGAAAGCAGCGTGATCGGGAATTCGGCAAGATTCATCTCGTCCCGTCCCATGAGGACGGGTGAGGTTTCCTGCTCTGTGGTCCGGATCGGCTTCATGCATGCAACCATGACTCATTGAAATTAAAAAGCAACTACTAACTGGATGGCCAGCAGCTTAGCAGGGAAATTCGGGTGCCGCCACCTAGTTGTAGTTTTCATAGTTTAGCTAAGTTTTATAGTTTCCGGCGGCCAAGGTGCTGAACCACAAAGGCTTTATGGCGGCAAACCTCCCCCGGATTACGGTAGTTCCACCCTCAGTTTACGGTACTCCCACCCTCAGATTACGGTACTTCACTCCCCCGTTTTACGGTAGTTTCCACCCTCAGATTACGGTAGCGCCGCTCCCGAAACCTCCCCCGTTTTACGGTAGTGGACGCGCAGGCGCTGCTGTTCAGAGATTCCCTTAATGGAACAGACGGTTAGCGCCCTGCTCCCGGCCGGAAGATGACCGGCTGCGGAAGACCCGGCGAAGCCAGCCGGAAGGGGGGTGGCAGAAACCACCCTCAGATTACGGTAGGGGGTGGGCAAAGCGGCGGTCACCCTGAGCTTCAGGCTCCCCTCGCCCGGTTAACATAGTGTTAAACAATTTGTGGCAGCATAGGGAGCGTGGGAGTCTGGCTCCAGTTTGGTGGGCTCAGTTCACCGGTTGACCAGAGTGTCTATGTAAACTTATTAACCAATTATTCCATAATACGAGTTCCGCGACGACGGGTGGAATTCGTCTGGTCAAGGGTCAGGATGAAATGGTCAGCCCGAAAACCGGCAGAAGCTTTACCAGTTTGCGGTACTCTGACCCAGCCAAACCGGCAGAGAGTTTGCCATCACCGCCGTTAGTCTGGGGGAACCGGAGGAACGGGGAAAACTTCTATAGTACGAGTTATGCAACTCCGTCCTCTGTCATCTCCATCCATATACTAAGAATTTTGTGAGCAAGTGCATCCGGCGCATGGGCACCCGGCTACATTCGCGCGTCACCTTCGAGGGTGATTCTACGTCGCAAGCCTTCGATGGCGAGCGAGGTGAAGGAGGTTCCCTGGTCATCGAGTTCGAGGATTTCCAGGTTGTGGACCGGCAGCCGGTTGCCGGTGGGGCGGAAGCCGAGCTTCAGGAGCCGTGCCCTGTTGACCGGGGTGCCGGCGAAGCTGAGGATGCGGATGGGGCATCCGAGGTAGGGCACCGGCGATTCAGGCAGGGAGAGCCTGGCCACCTGCAACAGCAGCGTATGGAGCTGCCGGCCTGTACGCTTGCGAATCTGGGGATAGTCTGCGTCCGAGCGCTCGGCTTCGGCTTCAAGGAGGAATGACCGCGAAGGGACCGCCAGGTCATCGGCCGTGAGTTCATAATCGAGCTGTCTTCCTGCCCGGACCGCCGCATAGGCATCGTCGGTAAGCGGGAGGACGCAGCTGCATCCGACCCGCTGACGGTTCACGACGGCGAAGGCCATGGACCAGTGTGCTTTCCGCCACCAGGCGACCGCCCGTTCGAGATAGGCATCGCGGCTGAGTCCGATGATGGCCTCGGCCGCGGTGATGGCTTCCGCATCCGCCAGGGCAGCGTCGCGGGTGACATGACGTCCGACCGTTGCGAAGATCATGGCGACGGCCGTGGCCACATCTTTCTCATCGCGGCAAAGCGTACCTTCCCGGACCAACTTGCCGACGAAGCGGCTGAAGACTTCGGCAATACCGACGATTCCTTTGTCGAAGATGTCTTCGCTCTCAGGCGGAGGGGCCGGCGCAGGCGTCAGGGGGCCGGCAATCCGCTCGATGATGTCATCGTCGGTCAGCGTTTCGATCCCGCCAAGACGCTTTGCCGTGAAGTAGGCGCTCAGGGTTGATTCATTCCGCATGAGGCCGACCAGAGCGCGGATGTATTTCTCAGGGACGGCTGCCCCTTCCTTCATGCGGGCAACGATTGCTTTGTCGCCGCCGCCCAGATCCTTCAGGGCTTTGGGGAACCGCTTCCCAGGCGGCCAGCCGAGACGTTCGGCAAAGAGCCGGAAGTCTTCAGTCAGTGCCCGGTACTGGGTTGGCGCTGGTGGCACAAGAGCCTCGGGTACGGAGCCGGCGGGCGCTGCCGGAGCCGGGAAAAACTGGCAAGAATGGGGAATGAAGGCAGAGAAAGGACTCGACTATAGGAATAGGAGCCCGGTAGCATCAACCGCACTTCCGGTCATTGGCCGCGAAACATCCGGTGATTGGGAGAGCACTCCCTCCGATCTATTCTTGGAGACGACGATGAATTGGGCACGGGTGTTCCATTGCGTGATTGCATCAATTTTCATGGTTTCTTTCGCCGGCTGTTCGAATGGAGGGTCGCCTCCGGAAGAAGCGCCGCCCCCCGATGCCATCACAATCGATGCACAGGAGTCCGCAGGCAGTGGCGAGATGTAAAAGATGCTAAGATTGTATCAGATGCTGATATTTTTTCCACTAGGCCAGCAAATGTCTCACCCGAGATATCAGCGATGCAAATATTTCGCCAATTCGTTCCTAACTTTGCCCTGATGGTTGTGATCATTATCACTGGGTTCTTCTGCATCGCTCACTCAGCGAATGCCGCTCTCCCCGTGGCGACTGCAGTCCAAACTAAAGACAGTATTGATAAAAACAGTATTGAATACAAATCGTGTTTTATGCTCTATTTCTTGGACCATATGTACAGAACTTGGCCTTCATCCGAAGCAGATGCGGTGGTACTCGAGGATTGGCTCAGGGGAAATTATAACTTGCTAGGTGGGATCATTGGTCACACCAGACCAATCGATAAATACGACAGAGAAATTATAACTTTATATAGCGAATGCGAAAGCCTCATTAACGAGTATTATGCATTTTTAGATATGGCAGGGATTATACATATTACCGGGCATAAACCAAACGATGGTACTTCAATTGCTATTGACGCAATTGGACGCGGCATGGAAGCAACTGCATTTATCAAAATGGCAGGAACTGTTGGTGTCGGCACCGCTGCGGTCTTTGGTATGACTGCAGTGGCAGCAGCGCCGGTCACTGCACTGGCACTTACGGGAGGAGTCATTGTAGGCGTTGCCTCTGGCTTGGCGGAATCAAACGCAAATCGTGTAGCCCTGGAGAAAATGGATGAAGAAAAACGCAGAACACTTCAAAACATGGCAAGGCGATTAAACAACAAATTTACTTCAAATTATATTCGAACTCAAGAGTCGACGAAAGTGCTGGCAGAGCAATTTGGCTGGGAGAAGATCACTGGTTATCAGGAACGCTTACATTTCTCCCCTAACTCGGAAATGCGGTGGGAGAACCCATTCGCATTGATGGCAGATGCTGGAGATCTGTCCAGAAGCGATGAAGATGAATCTGCATACCAGCGCATGCATCGAGCCTTACAGTGCGAACGTGCGGCCTCGCTTGTTCCGAGCGCAGAGGTATTCGACTCAGTTCGTGCAGGCTTCCTCGCCGTCGCAGCGTCCTATGCCTCCTCAGCGGCTAGCATTAGATTTCGCGAGGTGGGAACTCTTCAGAGAGATGGCATTCGCGATGATGCAATTAGGATTAATCGAGCGGCTCTTCAGGCACTCGTCGATTTGGATGATAACCCTTCTACTAACAAGCACTTGCCTGATGTAAGATTTGGACTCGCGTCTTGTTACTTGGCAGTCGATGACCACGCATCGGCACTTCGCTACGCCAACCAGGCACTCGAAGAAATGCGTAATGACAAATATTTCGCGTATTTTTACTCGTGTGTTATGTCCAGACGGGGAAACTTGGATAGCTCATTAAAATGGCTTCAGCACGCTTACAACCATGGGTTTGCCACCACATCTTGGGTGTTCGATGACCCAAGAATGCATGCAACCAGATATTGGAGGGTGATGGAATATTATCATATTGTTTATCCGAAGCATTCAATTGATGTTTCTCGCGCGATTCTTGGTGACGATACTGCAACCATCAAAAACAATAGCATGTACGATATACATGACATTGACATTATGTTTGAGTATAAATGTAACAGGAACGAGGGACAGGAAGATCCGTGCTTCAGCAAGTTGCTGTGGACTGATGGCATTCTCGCAGGCAGTCAAGTTGACTTCAAGGTCGGGCTCCCGTGTCCAGAGGTTGGAACGAGCAGCACTAGGCTCACCAAGTGCCGGGAGACGGACTACGATCACGATTTTGCTGCAGCATACTCTGAGGCACATCTTAATGATAATGAATGTTACAAAATAGGAAATTTTGAATTTAAATATCATTTATACAAAGTAGATGAACTTCATTTCGGAGAGCAAAGCAAAGATCTGAAGCGTCTCAGGGATGTAGCCGCCCACATTAGTGGCAAGTCCCATGCAGCCAATACCACCTACATAAGAAGCGAGCTTGCACAAGGGCAGACGGCCCTGATGCAAACACACGAAATAACCACAAATCGATACACTACCATGGCTGTCCATCGTGGATTGGATGGCGATTGGTATGTTTCGAGCGACATGATCGCTTGGAATCCGATGGATCGTCGCGAAGAATTCTACACAGGGGGTCCCAATCTCGCGGGCATCCTGACTTACGCTCAGGCGGTATTGCCAGGACACTGGGCAGATAATATTGATTCCGAGCGTCAAGCCATCCGTGAAGATAGTACTTTTTGTTACCGATTCCTAGCTTTCGAAAGTTATAGACCAATCGTTACTTCAATTCGTAGCGGGAGTCTTGCTGAAAGGCTTGGAATTGAACCCGGTGATTATATTAAAGAATACAATAAAAATAATTTGTACTGTTTGCATTATACTTGCGATTGTGTTGCCGACGCTGTGGAAAGTGGAAAAACCTCAAATACCGTCTCCCTTGTCATTGAACGCCAAGGGAAGATCAAGGAATTTACGATACCTGGAGGTTCATCCCTTGGAATCAGTTTTGAACGCATTTGGAATCCAGATGCTGTGCAACAGATCCAGCATCAACCTGCCGAGGGTCGTTCTCCAAGGCCGCTTAACCCTTTGCTGATCGATCCGCAGCTGCTTGACAATTTGAGGAGAACTGGTTAAGATTCAATTATGAATAATACTAAACATAACATGAGGGCTGAAGCTCTTGGATCCGCCGGTATGATGTTCGGGGCCGTAGTGGGAGGTATGGGCGCAGTTCTTACCCTTGGTATGCTCGGAATCGGCATTACTTCTTACCTCGCCTTGGCCATTGGCTTCGCTGGTTTTGCTGCGGGTGGTATTATTGGTAGTATTGCTGCTAGAAAACTTTTTGGTGGCAAAACTGATAATCATCCTGGATTCAGTAGCAATGACTCAAGTCGAGTCGAGCTTTCACCAGAAGAATCCTGCGGTGTTTCTCATCAGATTACAGATAGTATAGTTCCAAATGTGACTCCTCTCCCTAAAAGGGGAGCGGATCGACCATTGTGAACTTCAGCAATTTTGAATTTCGTTTAACATTTAAATATGTATTAATTTGATACAAGATGTCTCGCCCGAGCACTCGCTTCACCTGCACCTGATTCCACGGCATATCTCGCCGTGTCGTATACCCCTCACCGTTAAGCCACCCGGCGATCTGCCGCAGCGACAGCCCTTCCGCCCGTAGTTCCGCCAGCTTCGGAGCGAGGTTAAAATAGGCCTCCGCCGCCATTTGTCTGGACATTTCCCCTGCCCGCTTGGATGCCTCTGGATTGGCTCCGCCGGCTCCCGGCCTGGCTCGTCACGGGACAAGGCTACTTTCCCGCACATACGCATAAAGCGTCGGCTTGCTGATGCCGAGCATGGCACAGATTTCCTTAACCGCGTGTTTCTTTTCCTCGTAGAGCCTAACCGCCAGTTCCCGCTGCTTCGCGTCCTTCTTCTTCGGCCTGCCGCCCTGCCTGCCGCGTGCCCTTGCCGCTTCCAGCCCGGCCTTGGTCCGCTCCCGGATCAGGTTCCGCTCGAATTCCGCAAGCGCCCCGAAGATGTGGAAGATGAGTTTTCCCCCGGGAGTCGTGGTGTCAATCGCTTCGGTCACGCTCCTGAAACCGATCCCTTGTTCCTCCAGCTCGCTCATCAGCTCGATGAGGTGCTTGAGCGACCGGCCAAGCCGGTCGAGCCGCCAGACCACAAGCACATCCCCTTTGCGGAGCTGCTCCCTCACCTGCTCCAGGCCGGCGCGGTCGCGGCGGGTACCGCTCATCCTGTCGACGATGATCTTCTCGCACCCTGCCGCCTTCAGCGCATCCTGCTGGAGGTCGAGGTTCTGCTCCAGGGTCGAAACCCGTGCGTAGCCAATGTTCATAAACCAAATCCCATGTAATCGCGGCAAATCGATAAGAAACTCGTCGCAAGCTGCCGTAACTTTACCTTGATTTCCTGACTGACTTACTTTACACCAAAAGGCAAGGAAAATCGATCGGGCAGGGTGCCTCCGGCTTGCGGTAAAGAAAACCCTCGTTTTCTTTACCGAAAGGAGAAGGGGGTGCCGTGCTGCCGGGCAGGGGAGGGAACCCGACCATGAACGTCTTTGCCGCCACCCTCGAAGCGTGCGATCCGGCACGCGGCCGCTACCGTGCTTACCGGCTCGAAGCGGGCACCGACTTGTTCGGCACCTGGCTGGTTGACGTGACCTATGGCCGCATCGGGGCGAGGGGGCGCACCATCCGCTATCTGGCCCGGGATGAAGCGGAAGCGCGGAGGCTGGTGCGGCAGAGCCTCAGGCGGCGGGGTACCGCCCGGAAGCGTATCGGCGTCGGATACGAGTTGCGGGAGCTGGTGGACCCGGAGGGTTGGGTGGTAAAGCAATGTGACCTAGCTTCCTGGAATCTGCAGAAGACGCTTATGGCGGCATCCTCGATTGCACGGTATTATGGCTGAATAGAATCGCTATGAGTGCACGGGATTTAAAGTATGTCTGAAATTGGACTTCCGGAATTTTATGATAACTATGTGAAGTCTCTGACGGACGGAACTGCTGCGCTTTTCGCCGGAGCAGGGCTCTCGCGGCCGGCCGGTTTCGTCGATTGGAAAGGGTTGATGAGGGAGATTGCGAGCGATCTCCACCTCGACATCGATATTGAGTATGACCTTATAGCTATTGCTCAATATCACCTGAACAAACGCCGGACACGTGCGACTTTGAATCGCAAACTGGTTGAGGAATACACTGAGGATGTGCGGCAGACGGAGAACCACAAGCTGATCGCGAACCTTCCTATCCGCACGGTCTGGACGACGAATTACGATAAGCTTATCGAAAATGCCTACGAAGCCGCCAGAAAGCGAGTCGAGGTTAAAACCGACCCAAAAAACCTCGTTCCATTGAAGCGGCGCGTTGATGCGATGATCTACAAAATGCACGGAGATGTATCGTCGCCTGACAACGCCGTGCTCACAAAAGAGGATTACGAACTGTACAATGTGACCCGGCAAGCTTTCACACAAGTTCTTGAAAGTGATTTAATTTCGAAGACATTCCTGTTTCTTGGATTCAGTTTCACTGACCCTAATATTGATTACATTCTTAGTAGAATTCGTGTTTTGGTCGGTACCGGCAGGGACCACTACTGCATCATGCGTCGTGAGCCCAAAAGGAAAGGGCTCAGAGGAAAGCAACTCGCGGAATACGAATACGCTCAAAGAAAGCAGCAGCTTCGAATCGACGACCTGGGCCGGTACAATATCAGAACGATACTCGTGGATGAGTATGCAGAGGTTACCGGCATTCTCAAGGAGCTGAACCGGCGGGTGCATCTGAACGATATTTTCGTCTCAGGTAGCGCTTTCGACTATGCGCCACGCGGTCAGGAGGAAATCGAAAAGCTCTCTCGTCGAATAGGCGAAGAAATAATAAATAACGGTTATAATCTTATATCAGGGTTTGGATTGGGGATTGGCAGCTTCGTCATTGTCGGTTCCATGGAGGCCGTTTATCGGGACGACACGACTCACGCTGATGACCGGTTGGTGCTAAGGCCATTCCCACAAGGAAATGCTCCGGCCGGTATGACAGTCCAGGATTTCTGGGAGAAATACCGGCGTGACATGCTCTCGAAGGCTGGCTTTGCCATCTTCCTATGCGGTAACAAGCAGGATGGAGAGGGAAAGCCGGAGCTTGCGGGCGGTGTGATGCAGGAATTTGAAATTGCAAAGCAGTTGGGGGTCTATCCGATTCCCGTTGGTGCGACAGGGCATGCGTCCCGCGAAATCTGGAACATCGTAAACGATAACATCGACGACTATTATCCTGGGTTCAGCATCAAAACGAATTTCAAAGTATTAGGTAATGAAAAAAGTTCAAACGATGATATTATTGAAGCTATCTTCGCCATTATCAAACGGGTGAGGCGTTAACGTCCGGAACTTCATCAGGAGGGCCCTTCATGGCCAGAAAAGTATTCTTCAGCTTTCACTACGACCGTGACATCTGGCGTGCCAGTATCGTCCGGAACCACGGTAAGTCGAAAGCCGACATCGAGAACCGAGGCTATTGGGACAGGTCGCTCTGGGAGGAGGCCAAAAAGAAAGGCGATACGGCTATCAAAAGGATGATCGACGACGGGCTCGTTGGTACTTCCGTCACCGCCGTTCTCATTGGCTATGAGACATGGCAACGGCCCTGGGTAAAGTACGAGATCGAGAAGAGCTACGAACGTGGAAACGGCCTGTTCGGTATCTACGTTCATGAAATTAAGGGTCAGGACGGCCGCACAGATTACCAAGGCCAGAATCCCTTCGATCACATCAAGGTCAAGCAGGGAAGCATTCTTGTTCCTATGTCGCAATTATTTCCGACGTATCGGTGGGTTGCCGACAATGGCTTCCTGGGCTTTGGTGGATGGGTTGAAGCAGCCGCGAAGGCCGCGGGGAAGTAGACTCTGTCAGGGATACATGGTCGGGTCATCCACAGACATGCCTGATGCGGTGGCGGCTGCGTTGAGTTCCTGATCGGCAGAGATTAGCGTAAGCGTCGGCACTCGGGCGTGAACCTCGAGGGCAGCCGCCAGCTGTACGGCGTCGTAGCCGCGCAGGCCATGGGTTCGGGCAAGCTGTGCGGCCTGCACGATCAGGGCGGCGGTGATTTCCATTGGCAGGTATTGCCGGGCGAAGTCGAGCTGGAAATCAGCCAGAGCCATAGCGGCATCCGCAGGGGCGATGCTTCCGCCCCGTTCCCGTCGCGTGATCGCGGCGACCATCTCAGCGAGCGTGATGCGGGCCAGAAACAGCGTATGGCCTGCCGCAGGCTGGCAAAATGACTGCAACCATGCAGTTCCTGTTTCCTGAACGTATCGTTTGACCAGAGCACTGGTGTCCAGAAAGTAGAAAGCCACGTCAGCGGCGCTCGCGGATGACGGTTTCGGAGAGGGGCTCGCCCTGGATGGGGACGGCTCTCCGGCTGGCGTAGGGCGTGAGATCGGTAATGGGGAGCCGGATTTCGCTCAGCAATCCTGCTTCCTTCAGGCGGCGCTGGGCATCGAGGCTGGCCTTCTGGTCTTCCGTGAGCGGTGCTCCGCTCTCAGGCGATGATGCCTTGTCCTGCTCCTCAAGCAGCCGCAAGGCTCGCTCGATCACCTCCTCGGCGGACGAATAGCGGCCGCTCTGCACTTTGGAGCGGATGATGTTTTCCGAGTTTTCAGTAATATGAACATTCATGGCAATGGTCCTCTAACCTGCCTTCAGATTAACACAGCCGGTCTAAATTGCCAATACTGCCGGAGTTACGATGCAGGCTCATGCCGGGAGAATCCCGGAGGGCAGGCATTGTGGCTTACGATCCACGCATGGTTTGACCGCGGGAGAATCCGGCGGTATCATCGCAAATCCTGTCTGCTCAGGGGTTTGGCAGCGAACCCCGGGCCTGCTTTGTACGCTGCCGCGATGAATTCTATGCCCGTTAGCCTGAACCGATACCGCCCATGAGCACGACCGTCGAGCCGATTCGCACCTTCGTCGATTATGCCCGCACCCTGAGGGGCGATGAGAAAGGCGAGGCCCAGGTCTTCTGCGACCGGCTGTTTCAGGCGTTCGGACACGGCGGATACAAGGAAGCCGGAGCCACCCTCGAATTCCGCGTCAAGGCCCGGGGCAAGAGCACGAAATTCGCCGACCTGCTCTGGCGGCCGCGGCTGCTGATGGAGATGAAGAAACGCGGCGAGAAGCTCCAGCAGCACTACACGCAGGCGTTCGAATACTGGCTGGAGCTGGTGCCCCAGCGGCCCCGCTACGTCATCCTCTGCAACTTCGACGAATTCTGGATCTACGATTTCGATTCCCAGCTCAACGACCCGGTAGACCGGATTGCCCTCGAAGAGCTGCCGCACCGCTACACGGCGCTCAACTTCCTGTTTCCCGAGGACCGGAAGCCGCAATTCGGCAACAACCGCGTCGATGTCACGCGGGCGGCCGCTGACAAGGTGGCACGCGTCTTTAACTCGATGGTCGGCCGTGGCGAGGCGCGGGCGCGGGCCCAGCGCTTCGCCCTGCAATGCGTGGTCGCCATGTTCTCGGAGGATGCCGAGCTTCTGCCACGCGGGCTCTTCAGCGAGCTGCTCGCCGACTGCTTCGGCGGCGAGAGCAGCTACGACCTGATCGGGGGCCTGTTCCGGCAGATGAACAACCCTGAGCCGGCCCGGGGCGGCAAGTTCAAAAACGTCCGCTACTTCAACGGCGGCATCTTTCAGGTGGTCGAGCCGGTCGAGCTGGTGAACGACGAAATCACCCTGCTCCAGTCGGCGGCTGAAGAAAACTGGAGCAAAGTGCAGCCGCCCATCTTCGGCACGCTGTTCCAGAGCAGCATGGACAAGCAGGCCCGGCACGCCTTCGGGGCGCATTTCACCTCGGAAGCCGACATCCAGAAGGTTGTGCTGCCGACTATCGTGCGGCCGTGGCGGGAGCGCATCGAGAGCACGAAGACGCTGAAGGACCTGCGGCAGCTACTCGAAGAGCTGCGGGATTTCCGGGTGCTCGATCCGGCCTGCGGCAGCGGAAATTTCCTCTACGTCGCCTACCGGGAGCTGATTCGGCTGGAACTGAGCCTGATGGCGAAGATTCATGCCGAGTTCGGCCGCCGGGCTCAGCAGGCGGTGGGCACCCGCACGCAGGTGAGTACAAAGCAATTCTTCGGCATCGAGAAAGACGCCTTCGGCGTCGAGCTGGCCAAGGTGACGCTTATGCTCGCCAAGGAGCTGGCCATCGACGAAAGCCGTTCGTGGATCGACTCTGAACAGCTCGACCTGCCGATCGAATTCGATGCGGCCCTGCCGCTCGACAACCTCGACGCAAACATCATCTGCGAGGACGCACTGTTCTGCAAATGGCCGAAAGCCCAGGCCATCGTCGGGAATCCGCCCTATCAGTCGAAAAACAAAATGCAGCAGGAGTACGGCCACGAATATGTAGAAAAGGTGCGCGATCGTTATCCTGAGGTGCCGGGCCGGGCAGATTACTGCGTCTATTGGTTTCGCCGGGCGCATGACGAGCTGCCGAAGGGCGGGCACGCCGGCCTGGTCGGCACCAATACCATCCGGCAAAACTATTCGCGAGAGGGGGGGCTCGATTACATCGTCGGCCATGGCGGAACGATTACTGAGGCTGTCTCAAGTCAGGTATGGTCGGGCGATGCTGTCGTTCATGTGTCCATAGCAAATTGGGTGAAGGGCGATGCTGAGGGGAAAAAGAAGCTCTTTACGCAGATTGGCGATAACAGAGACAGCCCGTGGGAAGTGGTCGAGGTTGACCGGATTGGACCGGCTCTTTCCGCGTCGCATGATGTAACGCAGGCTGAAAGGCTGCAAGCCAACATTGACTCCGGAGCATGTTATCAGGGGCAGACGCACGGAAACGAAGGGTTCCTGCTGACGGAGGAAGCAGCGAAGGAGCTAACGAAAGACCCTGCCTCGAAGAATGTCATCCATCCTTACCTGACTGGCGATGATCTTCTGACGCATGGGGCACCCTCCCGCTATGCCATCGATCTTAACCATTGCGATGACCTGATTGGCGCAATGAAGCATGGCAAAGCGTTTGAGCACGTCAGAACATACGTCATGCCGACTATGAAAGAGAATGCCGAGAAAGAGCGGGAGGCGACAGGCAAAGATAAAGGGCCGCGACAAAACCATTATCAGCGTTGGTGGAAATACTGGAGAGGCCGCCCCGAGATGATTGATCGCCTGGCGACTCTTCCGCGTTACATAGGGTGCGCCAGGGTGACCAAGCGTCCGATATTTTCATTCATCGACGCGAGGATACACCCGAACGATGCCTTGCAGGTGTTTTCTCTGGCGGACGATTATTCATTCGGAATTCTTCAGTCGAACATCCATTGGGCGTGGTTTGTTGCCCGGTGTTCTACGCTGAAGGGCGATTTCCGATACACTTCGGATACCGTATTTGATACATTCCCATGGCCCCAATCCCCCTCGCTCACGCAGGTAAAGCAGGTGGCCGCTGCTTCCGTCGCACTGCGCCAGCTTCGGAGCCGCCTTATGGAAGAGAACGGCTGGAGCCTCCGGGAGCTGTATCGGACCCTCGACGTGCCCGGTCGTAACCCGCTGACAGCAGCACAAGACAAACTTGATGGCGCTGTCCGTGCTGCCTACGGCATGAAAGCCAAGGACGATCCGCTTGCCTTCCTGCTCAGCCTGAATGCTGAGCTGGCCGATTGCGAGGAGAGCATGCGGCCGGTGGTCGGGCCGGGGCTTCCGCCTTCGGTCAAGGATGCGGCGGCGTTCATCACCGAAGACTGCGTGAATGTGAGCTGATAATGTTCAAAATCATGGCAGATACTGATGTCTGGCTGAACATGGCGAAGGAGCCTCAGCAACAGCTATTGCTGAGCGTTCTGGAGGAGCTTGTGAAACGGCAAGAAGTCGGAATCCTTCTGCCTGCCGTTGTCATCGATGAATTTCAGAGAAACCGCCAGCGGATCATCGATGACAGCCGGAAAAGCCTCTCCAGCGTGTTCAAGCGGGTGAAAGACGCTGTGGACAAGTACGGCGATGCAAGCTCAAAGAGAGAGGTGCTGGAGCAACTCAACGACATTGACCACCGGCTTCCGACGCTAGGGGATGCCGTCGCCGAATCGATGACGAGAATTGAAAAACTATTCAAAACTGCGGCCATTTTAGAAGTAAGCGAGCCGGTGAAGTCTCGTGTTATTGACCGAGCGTTGCAGGTCAAAGCTCCATTCCACGGCAAAAAGAACAGCACCGGCGATGCCGTTATCATCGAAATCTATGGTGAATGCGTTCAAGGGCAGGAGTCGGCTGGGCATCGATTTGCCTTTGTGACCAACAATCACAACGATTTTAGTAATACATCAGTCAACAACAATGAAGCTCACCCTGACATCGCGGAATTCTTTTCCAAGAGAAATTCAAATTACTTTATTAACATTGGCGACGCATTGCGTATGGTGCGGCCTGATCTAGTTTCTGAGCTAATGGCGGAACTGGGCGAGTGGGAGCAGCCGCAACGATCGCTTTCTGAGCTAATCGAAGCCGAGGGCGAGCTATGCGATAAAGTCTGGTATAATCGTCATATGGTTCGTCGAGAAAAAATAGAATCAGGTGAAATTGAACTTGTTGAAAGAGAAACATTCCCTTCAATCGCTGGTAAAGAGCGGCCGATTCAACGTGATATTTGGGAAGGGGCATTGGAGTCAGCTCGAAAATTGGAAGCGAAATACGGATTGGAAAACCTCGGTCCTTGGGATAATTTTGAATGGGGAATGATAAATGGAAAGCTCTCCGCAATTCGCTGGATTTTGGGTGATGAATGGGATGAGCTTTACACTTAAACAGTGGCGGAAGTTGTGACAGAATTAATCTCTGCCCATGAAATCGCCAGCTTCGCCTACTGCCCGGAGCAATGGCGTCTGCAAGAGGGCCTGAGGCTTCCGCCGGCGAACCGGCGGGAGATGCAGGCCGGAACCCGGTACCATAAGCGGAAGGCCGCCGTCGAGGCGGTCGCCGGCTCGTCGATCGGCCTGGGCTGGGTGCTGGCTGGCTGTGCCCTGCTGCTGGCGGCCCTGGTGCTGCTCTGGACATTGTGGCGATGAGCTTTCCCCTCTGGCTCGGGCTTCTGCTTGCCCTCTGCCTGCTCGGTATTGGGCTTCTGCTGGTGCGGGCCGGCAGAGGGCTGCGGCAGAAAGCCGGGCTTGAGGCAGGCCGCACGGTTTCGCTCGACCAGGTGACGCTCACTTCGAAGCGGCTCGGGCTCACCGGCCGGCCCGACCGGATTGTCCGGCAGGGCGATAGCGTCATCCCCGAGGAATGGAAATCCGCCCGAACGCTTCGGCCCTGGCACAGGGCTCAGATGGGCGTGTATTTCCTGCTCATCGAGGACCGGCTCGGCCGCCGGCCGTCGCACGGCTTCATCGTCCTTGGCGACGGCACGCGATGCCGCATCGAGAACACGGAGGCACTTCGGGCTCAGGTACTTGGCATGGCCGAGCAGATCAGGGCCATACGGCAGGATCTGGCTACGCCAGCCAGGGTATTTCCGAAGCCTGCGCAGTGCCGGCCCTGCGGGATGCTGCCGCATTGCGGCCAGGCAGCTCGAACGTCGAAACTTAGTCGATGAAATCCGAAATATTAAAAGTTGCCAATAAATAGTAGTGCATGTAGCTTAGGCGGGATGTAAGTCGGGAGAACGCGATGCTGAAAAAACTGATTCCCCTCTGTTTGCTTGCCCTGGCGGCCTGTACTAATAACCCCATCCCTGCTCATATGATGGAACCGAGGGAGCAATCCTTCAAACAGGTTGACGGAAATTATTATCTCAAAGGAAAACTTGCGATAGGAGACGTGATCCGAAGCCTCGAATGGCAGGAAGACGACCCGTTTTTCAACAATCTCCCATTTGCCTTGCAGCGTGGGTTCAACGCAGCGGGCCTACTAAACCAGAATGCCAGCGATGCTGAGTATCATCTCCTGAGTGACATCAAAGATTTTCAGATGCCAAGCTGTATGTTCGGAAGCTGCGAAACAGGCTGTGCCGTGGAATATACGCTGGTCGAAGCGAAGTCCGGCGATCCGGTCTATCGTGAGCTTGTGGTTGTACCGCATACGTCGGAATATCCCCTCTTTGGTGCGAACTCGACGATGGTGATATATGAGGCAGCCGGTGGTGCTTTCGGTGAAAACATTGCCCATATCGCACAGTCGCTGGCCCGAAAAACAGAAGCAGATATTAGGTAAGGATTTATTATGCGTTACGTTGTAGTACTTTTGGTTGCCATTTCACTGGCCGGATGTGCCAAGCAGCAGGGTCAAAATCAGTACCGATATAACGAGGTTGGCCAGTCGGTGCTGGTCGATTTCGGCACCATCGTCGATGTTCGGGAAATCGATATCACCGGTCGCAACACCGGGGCAGGAGCTACCGCAGGTGCGCTAGCCGGAGGTGGGGCCGGTGCCTACGTTGGTGACGGCAGCGGGCAGATTTGGGCAGCTGCCGGTGGAGCGCTTGCAGGGGCAATCATTGGTGCAGCGGCAGAACAAGCGGCGGCCGACTCGAAGGGAATTGAGTACACAGTAGTGACTGAGCAGGGCAAAGCGATGACGGTAGCCCAGAATCTAAACTCCGAAGACAAGGTACTGGAGAAAGGCCAGCGCGTCATGGTGCAGACTACTGGCTCCTATCAGCGTGTGCTTCCGGCGGATCACCTACCTGAAGAAATCAAGCGGCCAAAGGGCATTAAGGTAGTTGACTAAGCTCTTGACGCCTCAGGCGGTGCTGAATCAGTATCCTCCCGTCGTTTGGTCGTTTATTCCCGAAGCACGAGGAGCGGCAGCGGCATCGCCTTCAGGCTGAGCCCCGGCCGGAAATGCTCTTCCATGCCCATGCAAAGCTTTACCCGGGCGAGCTTCGCGTCGATGCGGGCCTGCTCATCCTGCTCTTCGCTGCGGTAGTGCCGGCGGTATTCGGCGAGTTCCTCCGGCGGAAGCTGCGAGTCGCTGAAATCAAGCTCCTGCATCGCCTGCCTGCCAGTCGGCCGCCCTGGCCGGGTCGAGCCATTCGCCGACGCCGATGGTCCAGCTGCAGACGAGCGGCAGCTCCTCGCCGATGGGCAGGCGATACAGCGAGATGTTCCGGCATGCGTCGGGGCTGGTCGGGTGAAAGGCCGCGCCGGGCTCGGCGTGGATGTCATCGTCCGTGAGCCGGCTGCCGCATTCGCAGTGATTCATCAGATAGGCGGTGCCGCTTCCCTCCTCGCGGTCCGGATACCAGTTTGGGAAGCGGGCCCGCAGCAGCGCGAGCAGCTGCTCCGGCACTTCCGCGGCATGGGTGAGCACGATGAAGCGGTCGAAGAAATCGCCGTCGCTGGCGTCGTAGAGGCCGGAAGCGGCGAGCGTGCAGACGCCGGTGGCGGAGCCGCAGTTCGGGCAGGTTTCCGGGACGCGGAGCACGTAAAGCGGCGGCTGCGCCCGGGAAGGCCCGGTTTCTTCGTCTTCGTTGTCGTTGGCTGCGTCGAACATGCCTAAAGCGATACTCCGGTATTCAGGGCCGGTCAATCGCCGGAGCGGCGTTTACCCTTCCGGGTATGCCCAGTCCTTAAACCGTTACTGTACCAGTCATTCAACTAAGACGTGCATCTGCTGCCCTCGCCGCGAAAGCGGTTTCACCGTGAAAACCCCGCGGTTTTCCTAGAGGTTTACCGCTAGGGCATCAGACTGCTACGGTCATGGTGAAAGCACTTTCACACAACTACTGCTTGATTTGGTGGTTTTCGCCGTTAGGATGCCCCTGGATTTGGTAAAGGCGGGGGCATCGCCCATGTTGCGAATGAAGCCGGTCGGAACGGGTAAAGAGGCGGCACGCCGGGCGGAGCTGTACTACGCCCGGAGCGACGGCGGCTACTACCATGGCGAGCATGGCCTGCACGCCGAATGGGCCGGCCGCGGTGCCGCGATGCTCGGGCTTGAAGGCCCGCCGGAATTCGACCAGTTCCGCAACATGCTGCACGGGCTCGACCCGTTCACGGGCGAGCAGCTTACCGCCCGTCTGCGCGACAACCGTATCCCGGCCTGGGATGTGACCGCGAGCGTGCCCAAAGGCGTGACGCACGCCATCGAGGGCGGCGATGTGCGCGTGCACGAAGCCTTATGGGAATCCTTCCGCGAGGCGCTCGCCATGCTGGAGGGATACGCAACAACCCGGGTGCGCGTGGATGGAAAGCACGAGGACCGCATTACCGGCAATCTGGTGGCCTACGCCGTCGAGCATGCCGAAACCCGCCCCACTGTCGATGAATCGCTGCCGGAAGACCATCCATGGCGGGTGATGCCGGATGAAGACCGGCATATCCACGGCGTCGTGCTCAACCTGACCTTCGACGATGCCGAAGGCCGCTGGAAGGCGGTGAAATTCCGGCCGCTGATGGATTTGCGGAAATTCTTCGACCGGAGCTTCGATGCGATTCTTGCGAAGAAGCTGAGCGGCCTCGGCTACGAGATTGAGACGAAGTGGCAAAACAGCGAACAGGGCGGCAGCCGCTATTACTCGTGGGACATCCGGCCGGCTCCGTCGTTCGAACCGGACTGGCAGTCGGCGCTTGAGAAATCGTCCCGCCGCACGCGGGATATCGACGCGACGGAAGCGGCCATCGTCGCTGAGAACAGGGAGCTGGATGCGACCGCTCCGGACTCCTTAAGCACCGTGGCCCGCGACCGGCTCGCCGCAACCTCGCGACAGACCAAGCGTGATGATTTGACGCTCGAAGAGTGCCGCGAATACTGGCGGAGCCGGCAAACCGGGGCTGAGCGTCGGGCCATCGCCGAGACCATCAAACGGGCGATGCGTGGCGAGAACGGCCGCCCGGAAAACACGCCTGAGCGGGCGGTGGCGTTTGCGATGCGGCACCATTTCGAGCAGGAATCGACCCTGCCGCCGGAGACGCTGATGACGACGGCGCTGGAGCGGAGCTTAGGCGCGGCGTCGCCGGAAGACATCGAACGGGAGCTGAAGCGGCAGGGCGTCATCCTCGTGGAGCGCGATGGCGAGCGGGTGGCGACCACGCCAGAGCTGCTCGCCGAAGAGCGGGGAATGGCAGATTGGGCCATGGCCGGCAGGGGAGCGGTGGCCCCGATTGGCGTATCCGGGGGGCTTGAGCGCGAGTACCTGAACCGCGGCCAGTGGGAAGCGGTGACCGGCCTGCTTACAAGCGAAAACCGCGTCAACCTGATCGAGGGGCCGGCCGGTGCCGGGAAATCGTCGCTGCTGAAGAAATTTGCGGAAGGGGCAGCGCTTCAGGGCCAGGCCGTCACCTGGCTCGGCACCACGGCTACCTCGGTGAAGGTGCTGAATCAGGAAGGCTTCGAAGCCGACACGCTCGCCCGCTTCCTGCTCGACGAAAAGATGCAGGCGGCAGCACAGAACGGCCGCGTCGTCGTCGATGAAAGCTCGATGCTCTCGCACGCCGATGCCGTGAAGCTGATGGAGGTGGTGAAGCGGCAGAACCTGAAGCTCATCGTTGTTGGCGATCCGCGCCAACACGGCTCCATCGGCCGCGGTGCCTTCATGCGGCTGCTGAAGGACTACGGGCATATCCGGCCCTTCCGGCTGACGGAGATTCTCCGTCAGGAAAGCCCGGAATACCGGGAAGCGGCCGGGCTGCTCTACGAGGGCAAGGCGGCGGAGGGCTTTGATGCGCTCGACCGGCTCGGCTGGGTGCATGAGATGGCAAACGGCGAAGAGCGGGTGCAGCGCATGGCAGAGGAATACGTGGCCGCTGCAGAAGAATTCGAACACCTGCCGCCGCAGGCCCGCGTGCTCGCCGTTGCGCCGACCCACGCGGAAGCAAACCTGATGACCGCCGAAATCCGCAGCCGGCTTCGGGAAAAGGGCCGGCTCGGCTCCGAAGAGCGGGAAGTTCTTCGGCTGATGCCGGTGATGACCTCGCTGGCCGAACGCTCGGAAAGCAGCACCTACCGGCCCGGCGATGTGATTCAGTTCCACCAGAACGCGAAAGGCTTCCGTAAAGGCGAGCGGCTCGTTGTTACCGATCCGAACTCGGTGCCGGTGTCACAGGCGGAGCGGTTCAGCCTCTACCGGCCGGAGACGCTTTCCTTAAGCACCGGCGATGTCGTGCGGTTTACGGGCACGGTAAAGAGCCTGGACGGCAAACACCGGCTCAAAAACGGCGATACGCAGGTGGTAAGCGGGTTCGACCGCAAAGGCAACATCGTCCTTGAAAACGGCTGGAAAGTGAGCCGGGATGCCGGCCATCTGCGGCACGGCTACGTCGAAACCTCGATGGGCTCGCAAGGGCGCACCGTGAAGCGGGTGATTCTCGGCATGTCGTCCATGTCGCTGCCGGCGACCAGCATGGAGCAGATGTATGTGAGCGCGACCAGGGCGAAGCAGCAGCTTTCGCTCTTTACCGACGATAAGGAGGCGGTGCGCGAGCGTATCCAGAAATCGAGCCTGAAGCGGCTCGCCCTCGATTTGATGCCGGCGGCGAAGCCCGATCCGGCAAGGGAGGAGCAGGAGCGGCGGCAGCGGCATCTGGCCCGCAGGCGGAAGCTCCGCCTGTTCGACACCATGCGTGCGGCATGGAGCCGGGCGTTTTCCCGCAACGGCACGGAAGCTTCGCCGGCAGACCGTTCGCCTGTGGGCGGCTACCGGCCGGAAGGATTCACGCACGCCGAACGTCTGAGATCACAGCAACAGGAGCACGGCCATGGCCGATGAGCGGATGGCAGAGAAATTCAGCATCCTCGACATGATCGACCGCAAAGCTGGTGCGGCACGCTCTGAGCCCGAAAGGCCGGAGCCGGTAGCGCCGGAGGCGGCACCGGCGGTTAACGACGACCATCCGCCGCTGCCGGTGGCGGGCGATCCCTACCGGGCGTATTCGCGGCTTTCCAGCCGCCCGGTGGCCTGCCTGTTCTTCCTGCCGAAGAACATGCTGCCGGTCGGCTTCCTCTATCACGGCCTGGAGCGGGTCTGGATGGCCGAGGGCGAGCGGCCGGGCTCAGGCCCGAAGCTCATCGTGCGGTTCAGCGGCAGCGAAGTGACGGAAGCCGTCATCGAGGGCCGGAACCTTATTCCGCTCTGCGCGGCCCTCGGCCGGATGGCGATTTACTGGGTATGGGAGCAACCGGCGAATCAGCCGGCGGAAGACGATGCGGCCACGGTCATCCGGAGCATCACCTTCCGGAAGGCAGACGGCTGAGATTCCGGAGAGCCTTTATTCCCGGGCAACTGGCCGCGCCTTCTCCAGCTTCGGTACGATCCGCCTCAAATGTTCCGCGATACGCTCTTCAAGTTGTTCGGCGAAGTCGCGGTCGGTGTCGAGCCATCCCTGCACGCGGAAACCAGCGATGGGAATGGTCAGCAAGCCTTCGCGTTCCACGTTCAGCATGATTTCGTAGGTAAATTGCTGGGTCATGGTTGTGTTTCCTCCATGGTGTTCAGGTTGATGGATGCGGGCGCTGCTCCGCCGTTCGCCGCCGGGGCATCGCCGAAGAGATGCTCGGCATGGCAGGCGAGCACCTCCCGGTTGATTCCGATGGTCGCGTCGTGATGGTGCTTCGCCCATTGCAGGACCTGGCACGCCTGAGCGTCGCTCAAATCCGGGCGGATTTCCTGCACATCCTCGATAGCCCAGCTGACCGCGATTTCCCGCGGCGATGGCGGCACCGCTTCGCCGGTGCCGTCGGCCATGGCGAAGAGTGCCCGTACATCGCTGAGAATCGCCTGCGTGTCAGGATCGCCTTCCGGCCCGCAGCCGAGCTGCCAGATTTCGAGTTCGCTGGCGGCACGCTCCAGCAACGCGAACGCTTCGGCGGCAAGGTGCATGCGGCGGATATGTGGGTCGCATTCATAGAGGTTTGGGAACGGCTGGCCGGTGATGCACTGGTACACCTCTTCCGCCGCTTCGCGGCTGGAGTAATCGCCGAGGGCTTCCACGCGCTCGCCCTGGACATGGCCGTAGAGCGTCCAGAATTCCGCCTCATCGTCGTCGCAGGTGACGGTGATGCTGCCATACGGGTCGGGTGTGCCAGCATCATCGAGGCGCTGGCAGCCGGAGATTTCGTAGTTGTCGAATGGTTTCATGGGAATTACTCCTTGGATGAAGGTTGAAGTTGGGCTTCGGCTTCGCTTAGGGCGGTTTCCAGCCCGTAGAAGCCGAAGCAGCTCTCCACCAGTTCGGCCTGCTCGCTTCCGCAGCAGGTGCAGCTGGTGAGAATCTCGATGTCGTAGCCATAGACCTGGCCGTTGGCCCAGTCGGTGTAGGCCTCGAGGAAACGGCGGGCATCCGCTTCACGCGGCTGGTAGCCGGAGGGAAGCTCAGGCGGCGGCCGCTCCCAGAGCAGGATGCCGGCCACCCGGGTGCTGTCCCAGCGGCAGCTCGGTCCCTCGCCCGTCAGCGACCAGCGGCAGAGCCCGTGCTCGTAGTAGCTGAGCCAGAAGGCCGTGCCGGTATCGAGCTTCCGGCTCAGGCCGATATGGGCCGGTAGCGGGTTACCCGCTTCATCGAGTCCCTTGCAATAGCGCTCAGGCGCTTCGTAGGAGCGGTGCCGGTGGCTGAACGAGACGAGCCGCCAGCCCTCCCATTCGCTCGGGCATTCGGCATCGCTGTCAGGGAAAACGCTGATGCGGTATGTGCGGCCGCCGGCTTCGACGGTTCTGGTTTCGATGGCTTCCATGCTCGTTGCTCCTTATGCTGCGTCATCGTCGGATTCTGCCACTGCAACGTCGTCATTCCAGACGGTCAGCGTTTCGATGGGCTCCATCCAGTCGTTCGGATACACGTCGATGATGAGCCCTTCCGGGTTGCGGATGATGGCGATACCATACCCGCCCTCGACATGGACGCAGGCTCGATCAGGGTCTTTCTCCGGTTCGTGCGTGAACGCGAAGCAGGTAGAGTGGTCGGGAAGTTTCGGCCTGATGCCGGCCGCCGTTGCATCGGCGATAGCGGCGCGGGCCTGTTCGGCGGCGTCACCCAGGTTTTCGAGGGCATGATGGTCGCCTTCGCTTATCCGGCGCATCAGGAACTCCGCTCGTTCCAGCACAGACAGCAGCTTCGGAGCGGCCTTGCAGATGCGCTCCTGCTCGATTTCGCCGCAGGCGAGTTGGGTGACATGCGCCGCATATGCCCAGGCTTCCTCGCAGGTGTCGAACGCAGCAAGCGCCCCGCCGGGCGCGTCGGTTTCCACGCCTTGCCCGGTTTCCTCGTTGTACTCTTCAATGTCGATCCAGACTTTGTACGTAATGGTTTGTTGCGTTGTCATAATCTGATTCCTTTCAGGTTATGGGCGGGCTTCCGGCCCGCCCGTAAGTTGGTCAGCTCAGTAATCGTCGGGCATGAGGATGGTGGTCGCCGAACGGTCGGCTTCGGTGATGATCCAGAATGTGCCCGCTTTGCCCGGATAGGCGGAAAGCACCCGGTCGCCGTGCTTCATGGCGCTGTCGTTCTGGCGGGCATCGCTGGTGCTCACCTCGCCCCAGTCGCAGCTGGCATGGCGGGCAAGCGCCGCGTTCACCTCTTCCGGCGTGAGCTGCTCCAGAGCACTGGTCGTGATGAGGAGCCGGCCGAGCGGGAAGGTAAGCCGCTTTGGCCTGACAGCTTCGAAGGCATCGTTCAGGATGCCGTCGGCAATGGCCTGTTCGGTGGTGTATTCAAAGATAAGGTTCGAAGTCATAAGCATTTTCCTTGTCGTTTCACTGGTTGCACATGAGGGAGAGGATGCGGCGGGCGATCTGCCCGCCGCGACCCGCTCATTTCGCGGTCGGGCCTGCCTGCCTGCGGGCCTTCGCGTCGGATTTCATCTGGCTGGCGATGTAGGAGTGGGCCTGGTCGAGCAGCTTGGCCATGGTCAGCAAATCGTCGAAGCGGAGCTTGTCGGATTGCTGCCAGGTTTCGTCGCCGTTTTTGTAGCTGCGGCTGGGGACGACGCTGTACCAGGGGCCGTTTTCGCCGTGGTTTCTCCAGATGGTGACTTGCAGGACGCCGATGCGGATTTTGTGTGCGGGTTGAGACATGATGGATTCCTTTCCGATTTCGTTACCGGCCCCGCTCCGGGGCCTTACGGCACGAATCAGGAAGCGGGTCCAGGCGTGGCGAGAGCGCACCGGGCAAGCGAA
Organism: Tautonia marina; assembly: GCF_009177065.1. Taxonomy (NCBI): domain Bacteria; kingdom Pseudomonadati; phylum Planctomycetota; class Planctomycetia; order Isosphaerales; family Isosphaeraceae; genus Tautonia; species Tautonia marina. The sequence goes on along the minus strand of NZ_WEZF01000031.1, from coordinate 20,207 downwards.
AAACCGGAGGGTTCGCGCAGGCGGAAGCCGGTTTTTCGCTTACACGGCATGCCGCCCGCTTCAGCGTGCCGGGTTCAAAGGCCACATTGCGGGGCTTGATGATGTGAACGGAAAGGAAGTGGTCGTGTCGGCCGCACCGCTTTCGCACCTGCGGGCCTGACTTCAGCGGCCGGTGGAGAGGGAGAAAGCGCAGGACCGGAGCGTCTTCCTTCGCAAGCCGTAGCGGGGCGACGGAAGCATGGATCGCTTGCGCAGGGTTTGGAGCGGTGCTATGGCTTTAGCTCATGATTGACCGGCCACAACCCTGGGATTTGCCCCGCCTCGATGAGTACGTGGAAGCCGTGCTCCAGCGCATGGCCGACAACCGCGACGTGATGAGCGATCAGCATGGCGAGCCGTACTACACCGTCTATGCCGCAGGCGTGGAGCGGGACGGGAAGCTGCGACTCGACCTTGAAGCCGATTGCTCCGCCATCGGCATGCCGACCAACACGCCGATTACGGTGAAGATGGACCCGAAAGAAGGGCCGGTTGCCTGGCTGCTCGAAGATACGCTGATTGCCACGACCGGGCGGGAGATGACGCCGGAGGAAGCCGGCGATAAGCTCGGCATGGACCAGCTCCTTGCCGCCTTCGGCAAATGGATGGGCCGCGGCTCCGGCCGGGAACGGTGATTCGGCACCGGTGGTCAGCCGGGGAATGGTCGGATCGTTCTGGAAAGCATGATTATGCCAGCGTCTGATAATATTCTCTATGTCTCATTGGGCTTTTCGGGGCTTTAGCCGGCTCGCCAGGCATCCGGTAACGCCGCATCGAGCCCGGCCAGCATCTCCGGATTGGAGCCCCAGACCACCAGCGCCGACGGAAACGGCGCGGCCTGGTCGATACCGCCGAAGCGGAGCCGCCCCCGCAGGAAATACACGACCGCCTTCCCGGCAACGTGCTCGTGCCAGTATCTGGTGTCCGGCCGGGCCGGCAGGAGCGCTACCACCGTCTTCGCCCGGCCGCTCCTGACTTCCTCGTGGGCTTTGGCTATCCATGCCGAAAGCGTGCGCCCATAGGGCGGATTCAGGAAGACAATGCCGCGCCACGGCAGATTCAGCCCGTCATCCTCGACGGTGAAATGCGCTGCCGCTTTCACGGCGGTGCGAGTGCGGCGGGGTGCGCAGGGGTCGAGGTCGAAGCGGCCGAACACGCGGTAGAGAGCTTCGAGCAGCTCGGACGGAGTTTCCCAGCCGTGATGGACGGAAGCGTTGCCGGCGTGGTTGTAAAAGGCGGCCTTGCCGTTTGCCGGTGCGAGGTAAGCCCCTGCCCCGAGCACGCTGAACGCTTCCTGCAGCGTAGCAAGCCTGCCGGTGCTCTCTCGCTCCAGCGCCCGGACGGTGGGCCGGCTGACGTTCAGCGTGCGGGCAAGCGATGCCTGCGAGTAGCCTCGGCGGCGGCGGAGCGTAGCAATCCGCTCGCCGAGCGTTGCGCCACCCGGCAGGTTGCGGCCGGCTACCGTCAGCTCCAGGGCGGCCAGCACCGCCAGGAAAGAAGCGAGCGTACCGCCTCCCTGCTCCAGGTCGCGTACCGTGCGCTCTGCGACCGATGCCGCCTTCGCCACGGCGGCCTGCGTGAGCCGGAGCGCTTTCCGGTGCTGCCTCAGCTCCGCACCGAGGCCGAAACCGGCAGATTCTTTGCCCATTCCGGTGGCTCCTGCCTGCGGAAACCGGCAGAAAGTTTGCCAGCGATGACGTTAGTATGGGGTATCTGCGGCCTTTTGGAAAGCAACAGGCGGCGAATCCGTGGCAAGGCCCTGCACCCGGTCAGTTGGGTCTGGGCCCAGTTGAACGACTGACTCCGCTGGCGCGGCAGGGGCTCTGCCCCCTGCACCCCCGGGATATTTGAACAGGGATGATGACTAAAAAATTAATAACAAATGCAATTTTATTAGGAAATAGTTACATTGTATCCACGCGCCAGAAAATATTGCATGCGTAACCGCTATAATTATTGTTTAGGCTTGTATCCCAGTATGCACCGTTTCGATAACCACAACTGCTTCCGTCTTCGTTGGTCGTCTGTGCGGTACGATTGATGTTGGCGCTAGCTACCCCGCCACCGGCCTGTGGTAGTAGCTTTAATTTTTGCTGCTGCAGGAGCAGGGGAAAGTCATTGTTTCCAGAATAATAGGGGAAAGTTCCGCCAATTTTGGTAAACATGGATATGACCTGGTCGGGCTTCAGCGCGGATATTCCATAAAATGCAGCTTGGCCATTCACATGACTAAATCCGGTCCGAAAGAGCGTTTGATTATTCCAGGTGAACGCGACTATGCCTCCCCTGCCATTTGCAAGTAATGGGGCATGTGTCCCCGGGGTACATGGAGCTGCCGTGCAATTCTGAATGGATTCCTTTATGAGACCAGAAGTGGAAAGGTGTACCCAGAACTTACTGGCTTCAGCAGAATATTGAACATGGTATGAGCCACCGTCTATGATGTCGCGAAACGTAGCATAGTCGGTTTCGTAGTCCCAGACAGCATCAATGCCTTTATTTCCATTACCATTCGGCCCAAGTCCAAGCTGCGTTGCGATTGGGCAATCTCCGGGTAGGCAGTTATATTTCGTGCGGAAGGTGCTGACTGCAACCTCATAACGTTCCAGCTGGCTCATGATGCTGCGGGTTTCAGCCGCCTCGATCAAATCGCGACCCAGGAGCACCCCGCCCGCGACCAGCCCGATGATAACGAGCACGATGCTCAGCTCGATCAGCGTGAATCCTGCACGGGGGAAAGAAGGGCGGTGGTGTATGTCCATCCTTCCAGTCTATCGCATCAAAGGTAAAAGGATGATTAAAACAACCGCAACTGCTGGCCGGCTCCCTGGCTCCGGGTAACGCGCTGCCGGAAGCTGGTCGAGGCCGGTACGGTCGGTTTCCGGACCATGCTGGTCTGTGGTAACGGCAGTTCCTGCACGACCATTGGCGTGATTTCCGTCGGCGGCACCGCCGGGGCCCCGATGGATTGCTGCTCGATGTTTTCTGCGGGTTCGGCAGCGGGCTCCGCCGCAGGAGCGGCTACGGTGCCGATTCGTCGGCGGATACGGCGTGTCACTGGCTCTTCGGCCCTGCTCGTGCGGTGGGCGGAGCTGCGTTCGGCGGTACCCTCGACACGGTTTGCTGCCTTCAGGGCGTTGATGCGCTCAGCCAGCTCGCTCGCCGGAGGCAATTCCGGCCCTCCTGCTTCCGGCGTGGTAGCAGAGAGCGCCGATTTGAGCTGGTCCCGCAAGCCTTCCAGCTCTTTCAGATAGGCTTCATGCTCGAAGGCGGAGCCGAGCCGGGACTGGTAATCGCGAAGCTGGGTTTCCGCGAGGGCGAGGTCGCGTTCGTTTGCATCCATCTGCTGCCTGTAGCTGCCGAGCAGCCGGGAGATGGCACCGAGCACGGCCCTCGGGCCGTGATGGTCGCGGGAAAGCTGCTGGTGCCGTGTGGCCTGGCCCTGAAGATAGACTTCCGGCGCACCGGATGGATGCTGCACGATGCCGAATTCCAGCCCGCGCCAGTGGCCGAGCGGCGTGCGGCTCACCTGCCGCACCTTCTCCGGCAGGGCTTCGAGGCGGAACCCAAGTCGTTCGGACGCTTCCGAACGGTCGCATAGCCGCCCGTCGATCCGGTATTCCCCTTCAGCCCGGGCTTCAGCGGTGGCAAGGTCAGCGGTAAGCCCGGCGATGCGGCGCTTCGTGCGTTCGATGGTTTCCGGCAGTTCGCGTAAGGCCCGGCGGGCAAGGTACTGCTCGTCGGCGTGGTTTTTCTTCAGGATGGAAAGCCGTTGCAGCTCGGCATCGGCTTCGGCGAGCGTGAGCACCGCCGGATTGCCGGAGGCAATCGCCTTCACCTCGGCGTAGGACAGCTCCTGGCCGCCGATGTCGTCGGCCGAGCGGGCGGTGATGTCGCCCGTCATCACCTGCCCGATAAATTTCGCCTTGGTTTCCAGTGCCTGCCACATATAAGCGTCGAAGGAACCTTCGGTCACGTAGCGGTAGATGGCGACTTCCGGATTCGTATTGCCCTGGCGGAGGATGCGCCCTTCCCGCTGCTCGACTTCGGCCGGTTTCCACGGCGCATCGACGTGATGGAGTGCGGCCAGCCGCTTCTGCACGTTGGTGCCGGTGCCCATTTTCTGCGTGCTGCCGAGCAGCACCCGGACGGTGCCGCTGCGTACCTTGTCGAACAGGGCCTGCTTCTTCGCATCCGAATCGGCGTCGCCGATGGAAGCGATTTCTGAACGCGGAATGCCGCGGGCTTCGAGCTTTGCCCTTATGTCGTCATAGACGGAGTAGCCCCATGCGGTCGGGTTCACGCCCATGTCGCAGAAGATGAGCTGCGTGCCGCGTGTCGGCTGCGTTCGCTGCCAGATGGAAGCCACGTTATCGGCAAGGGCGTTCACCTTCGAATCCGGATGGTCGGCCGCTTCCGGGGATACCAGCCTTGCGTCGAGCGCGAGCTTGCGGCCGTCGGTGGTAATCGCAAGGGCATTATCTTCCCTCGGATCGACCTTTTCTTTCCGGATACGCTCGTAGCGTTCGACCAGCCTGGTCTGGATTTCTGCCTGCTCCATCGACATCGGGCAGGCGACGATATGCGGCTTGCCCCCTTCGAGCGCCGGTGTCGGCAGGTTCAGCATCCCTGCCGTCTGCACGTCGGCGAAGGCCCGGAACATGGATTGAAGCTCCGGCAGATTGACGAAGCGGGCAAATCGGCTGCGGGCCCGAAGGCTCGCACCATCGGGCGAGATTTCCATGGAATCGACCACCTGGCCGAAATTCGCGGCCCAGCCGTCGAAATGCCCGATGCCGCGGGATTCGAGCCCCTCCGGGTCGAGGAACCGCTGCATCGTATAGAGTTCCACCATCGTGTTGGAAACCGGCGTGCCGGTGGCAAACGTAACGCCATGCCCGGGATGCCGCTCGCCAAGGTAGCGGGCTTTCATGAACAGGTCGAAGGCACGCTCAGAGCCGCCGGTCTGGATTCCGGCCACACGGTCCATCTTGGTCGGCGTTTCGAGATTCTTGAAGTAATGGGCTTCATCAACGAATACGTGATCGACGCCGAGTTCGTCGAAGACGAGCCCGTCGTCTTTCTTTTCCTCGGCCAGCAGGGATTTCAGCTTCTCCTCGCGGCGGGCTTTCTGCTTCTCGATGGTTTTGATGATGTTCCGCTGGGCACGGTCAGAGCCCATGCGGGCCCGGTCGCAGAGCAGCTCATCGTATTCGGCGATTTGCTCGCGCAGGAACCGCTCCTGGTATTCCTTCGACATGCCGATCCGCTCGAAGCTCGAATGCGTGACCACGATGCCGTCCCAGTTGCCGGAGGCGATTTTGGCGGTGAGTAGCTTCCGGCGGTCTTTGGCAAAATCCTCCTTGCCGGCAATCAGCAGGTGAGCATTCGGGTAGAGCTGCTGGAACTCGCGGCCGAACTGCTCCAGCATGTGGTTCGGCACCACGTACATCGGCTTATGGATGAGGCCCGCCTGCTTCATCTTCATGCCGGTTGCGGCCATCGTGAACGTCTTCCCTGCCCCGACGGCATGGGCCAGCAGCGTGTTGCCGCTCGACATGCCTCTCCAGACGGCATCTTCCTGGTGCGGGCGGAGATGGATGGTCTGGTTCAGGCCGGGGAAATCGAGGTGCGAGCCATCGAACTGGCGGGGCCTGAGATTGTTGTACGTATCGTTATAGATACGGACCAGCCGTTCGGTGCGCTCAGGCTCGGAGAAGACCCAGGATTTGAAGCGCTCTTTGATTTTCGCCTGCTTCTCGCGGGCGGCGAGCGTGTCTTCCTGATTCACGACCCGCTCTTCCTTATCGCCGCTGCGCACGGTGTCGTAGATGACCGGCGTTTTGAGGTTGAGCGCCTGCTCCAGCAGGGTGACGCCGTTCGCCCTGGGCGTGCCGTAATCGGAAGTGGCGGCGACCGATGCAGTGGCGGCGTAATCGGCATCGACGCTCCAGATCGCGTCTTTCTTCAAATGCCCGATGCGGATGGCCGGGGGCGAAACGCCGAACAGCTCAGCGGCGAATGCCTGGATGTCGGATTCGGGAATCCATGGCGAGCCGGGATTGGCGTCGATGTCGCCGGGGAGCAAATCCTCCGGCTGTACTTCCTTTAGTGCCTCAAGGTTCCGGGCGAATTCCGGGCCGGCCGCTTCGGCGGCCTTCAGCTTCGCCCGCACGTTGCCGGAAAGGTACTCATCGGCGGTTTCCCATGCACCGCTTGCCGGATCGCGGTAGATGAGATCGCCCAGCTCCTGAATCACCGCCTCTTCCGGCTTGCCATAGAGCGAAGCGATGAACGGCAGGCTGACCGTGCCCTTCTGGTTGAGCGAAACGAGCAGCCCCTCCTCGGCGCTGGCAACCCGCGTGATGGGCGGCGTGCGGCCGACAACATCGCGGCTCATGATGGCCGCTTTCGCAGCCCGGCCGGTCAGCTCGTCATAATCTTCGAGCGCCATCACCAGCATGGCGTCCGGGTCTTCCCGGAATTTCACCACGTTCGGCATGCGGCGGATGACGGTGCCGTCTTTCGTTTCAGAGAAGGTGGTTTTGTTGATGGGACCGTAAGCCCGCACGAAGCGGTCGTAGGCGAGGTTGAGCGCCTGCCGTGCTTCCTCGCGGTTCGCTTCCGGCCAGCCTTCGTTCTGGCTCTGAAGGACGCGGCGGGCCTTGTCGCGGAGGCCGATGAGAGCGGCAAGCCGCCTGCCCGTCATCGTGCCGTCGGAGCGAAGCTCCGTGCCGCCGTACGTGACCGGCCGGCCCTCGCCGCTTTCCACCTGGCAGATGCGGCGGTTATCGTCGATGTAGAAGCTTCCTTCGGTAATGTGCCGCTCCGGTGGCGGCGGAACGAAGGCCGGAGGCTTCGTTTTGACCGTCAATTCGGCAGGGGCTTCGGCCCGGTGCGGGGCCTGCTCCGGCAGCCGGCGGATGGCTTCGTGCAGCTGTTCCTCAAAGTGCCCGTTTGCGGTGACGCTGTAGCCGTCACCGCCATAGAGCCGGTCTTTCCGGCTCCAGGTGCCGAGCACCATCTCCGGATGGTTCAGAAAGTAAGCGTTGACGGGCACGCTCGCGCCCTCGATGGCAAGCGGCCGGGATTCGAGCCAGCCTGCATCCGCGTGCCGGGCCGGCTCGCCGGGGGCACGCTTGCGAAGGAACACGATGTCGGTCACGACTTTCGTGCCTTCGTTTTTGAACGCATCCGACGGCAGCCGGATGGCACCGAGGAAATCCGCCTTCTCCGCGAGTGCCTCGCGGGCGGCAGCGTTTTGCTTGTCGAGCGTGTAATGGCTGGTCACCAGCGCGAGCACGCCGCCGGGCTTCAGGCCATCGAGCGATTTGGCGAAGAAGAAATCGTGCAGGGCGAGCTTCTGGCCACCATAGTCGAGGCGCACATCGGCGAAGGGCACGTTGCCGATGACGGCGTCGATGCTGCCTTCCGGCAGCTTCGTATCGCGGAAGTTTTCGATCCTGATTTCTGCCGAGGGATGGATTGCACGGGCGATGCGGCCGGAGAGCGAATCCAGCTCGACGCCGATGCAGCGCATCGAGGCGGCCGCCTGCGTGAGAAAGTTGCCGGTGCCGCAGCCGGGCTCCAGGATGGTGGCCGATTCCGGCACGCCGAAGCGGCGGATCGCCTCGTGCATCGCCCCGATAACCGCAGGCGAGGTGTAGAAGGCGTTGAAGGTGGTGCGGCGGGCACTTGCGTATTCTTCCGGCGAAAGCAGCGATTCCAGCTCCTCGCCGATGGCCTGCCAGCCGTCCTTGTAGCGGCCGGTAACCGGGTCGGGAAAGATGGAAAGCGCGACCGGGCCGAAGCCGCCGAAGCGGGCTAAAATGCCCTTCTCTTCCGGTGTGGCGGGCCGGTGCTCGTGCTCGATGCGTTTCAGGGTATGGATGGCCGCGAGGATGTCGCGGGCCTTCGATTTCTCGCCGCTGGCGAGTGGGATGACTGTGGCGGTGCCGTTCATGGCGTCTGCTCCTTCTCCTTGCGTTAGCGGCCCCTCCGGGGCCTGACGGCAGGGAAAGGAAGCGGCTTCAGGGCGGGGCGAAGCGTACCGGTCAGCCGAAGAGCCGAAGGCTTCCGCCCCGGCGGAAAGCGGCTCTGGCAGGTTGACGGGCCCGCCGGCCGCTTCAGCCGTGCCGTTCGTCAGGCCGGAGGGCGGCAGCGGAACAGAAGAGGAAGGAGCGTCGCCTGGGGCAGCATCGAAGGGAAAAAGCGACTGGCGGCGGGAAGTGCTGAGGCGTTGAGTGTGGCTGAGCGGTGGTGATGCGGCAGGAGGCGGGCGGGTGGTCAGGCCGTTTCGTTCGCGTTCGGTGAGCACTCTGAGGCTATGGAAGCCCGGAGGTCCTCGATCGCCAGCTCCAGCGCTTCGCTGGTAATCTGCTCTGTCGCGCTCTGCGGCCTCGCCTGAAGCAGCTGCTCCATCCGGGCCTCGTGGAAGCCTTTCAGCTCCAGCGCCCGGCGTTCCATCGTCGTTAGCAGCGTCCGGCTGGCTTTGAGGCGCTCGTGAAGCGCCGGATTCTCCTGCAACAGCTCCAGTGCGATCGTCTTGTAGTGCATGGATGCTTTCTCCTGATTGCCGGGTAGCGGCGTCCCCTGCCCCGGCTGCATCGTCAGGGGCCGGGAACCCCGGCAGAAAGGGGGTGGGTGCTTTCCTCGATGCCATACAGGAGCCGATCCGCTGGTCGCCGTTGCCATGCTCCTACACGATGGCGCGAGGATTGGGAAGGATTTTCTATTGCACCGCATCAAGGAAAGCCTGTCCGACAGGGGAAGCGGTTCCGGCCAGGCCCGGTGCCTGAAGCACGTTTCCCGACCGGGCGGCGGAACGCTGCGGATTCCGCTAGAATGGGTCGGATCTGCCCTTTTCCCCGAACGATGCGGAGCACCTGGCCATGAGCATGACGCGGATTGCTTCCCACGGGCTGCTCAGTGCCGGCAGGCTCGCCGTCTGGACGGCGATGATGCTGGTGGCGCTGCTCATGCTCGCCGTTTCGGCCATGGCCGTGATGCAGGAAGACACGCTCTCAGCGGTCATGGCACTGGCGATAGCTGCCGGCTGCTGGTTCGGCTTCCGGGCGTGGATGCAGAGCGTCGTTCGGGCAAAGCTCGCGGCTGAAGCGGGCCCGGCTGACCTAAGCCGGGTGACTGACTGAGCCGCCGTCGGGGCTCTGCCCCGAACCCCGGGATACTTGAACAGGGATGATGCAGGGCGGGCGGAGCTGGCGGGCCATCATTGTTCGGGAGAGAAACCGTGCCGTTATCCCTGTTTGGCTACGATGCGCCGCTGTGGCAGGATATCGGCGTGCTGGCCGGGATCGAGCGGCCAAGGCACGCAACGGTGCCGATTGAGAGGATGCCGTATCAGCCTGATGGAAGGCATGATGCGCATGTGGTTCTGGCAACCGAGGAAATCCTGAGCCGTGCCTTCTACCGGAAGGCCATGCACGAGACCATCGGGCGGTGGTGCGGATTCGGGCCGGGAAGCCATTGGGACAGTCAATCGCCGTTTTTTCATGCGCTGATGCAGAGCTTCTTTTCATCCGATGGTGATATGCCGGGATGGCTTACCGTCTTTCCCCAAAGGGTGACGGCCAGATTCCGTCAGAGTCATGGCCGGTCGCTTACCCAGAAAGCCGAGCGGCCGGTGATTCAGCAGGCCGGGGAGCAGCTCGAAAGGCACCAGCTTAAGCTCGGGAGCGTGAATATCCGGCCGGAATCGCTGGCCATGGCGACCCGCCCCGACATCGGCCTTTCAGAAACCCGGCTTGTTACCCAGAAGATACGCAGGGGGCTGCCGTACCAGCCCGGAGAAACCCCGCGCTTCACTCTGGAGGTCTGGACTTATCTGTTCACGCCCGGGCTCGATGACGACGATGCTTCGGCCGGGAAGATTCCCGCGATGCAGGGAGCCGGGCTGTTCTACGAGGGAATCGGCATTCTGAACGCTCCTCACATTACGCTCGGCAAGCTGCTGGCCCACCAGACGAAGGCGGAATTCCTTTCGTTCAACCTGCATCCCGAAGGCGGGATGGTGCTCGATCTGCGGTCGATGTTCTATGAGCTTCCCTATTTTCTGATCAGCGATTCCAATAATCATTCACTGCTCCGATCCATCGTCACGCCCGGCCATTGGGAAGTGTTCTGAGCCATGCCTAAAGCAAAGACCAGGGAATCGGTCGCAGATACGCCTTTGGAGCCGGTGCGTCAGTCCTGGCCGGTGGCTGCTGTCTGGCACGTCGGCGCTGAAGGCGTGGAGCCGGTACAGGAAGAGGCGGTGCTGCCACGGCTGCTCGAAGAGCTTGGCATGTATCTGTGGAATGAGCACGCAAAGGCAGCCGGCCGGGAAGGGTATCTGGCCCTTGTTGCCGGCGGCAACGCGGCATGGGCCGATGAGCAGCATCTGGCCCGGCTCCTCCCCCTCGTCGAAGCCGCAGCAGGCCGGCTGGTCGCCGATGCCATGGGCAGGATGGGCGACCGGTTGCCATGGAGCGGCCGCATCGTATCCGGGACGGACCGGGAGCCGTTCGTTGCATGGGCCTTCACCGACACAAACCTTGCGCGGCTGGAGAAAAACGTTCATAGTCGCTTACAAAAATTAAACATCGATTCGGGAATGGCAGAGACGGAGCAACATCAGGAGCAAGCGGCGTCGGAGTCTGGCAGATCCCGCGAACAGCTCCTCGATGCGTTGATTCAGACCGTTCCTGTGACCGCTCCTTACGATGAGCAAACGAGTGCCCTCGAAACGCTGAAGAATGAGTCAAACCATCACATTAACGAACGAATTGAAAAACTGCTAAAAGCTGAGGCAAAACAGCGATTTAATAACACTGATTCTTATTCCGGCAAACTTGAATTTACACGGTGGCTCAACGGTGAGCTGCAACGCTTCGGCCTCGCCATCACCTCCGCCGAGGTAGGCGGTCCTACATCGCTGACGGCCGAATCGGGCGGCAAGCGGAACGAAGGACGCTTCCGTCTGAAAGGCAAGATCAAGGATGAAGAAGGCAGGCAACAAAACTACACTACCCAGGATGTTGGTGAGCTTTTGGACCGGATAGCATTCGAAGAGGCTCATCGCCGGGAAGCCCTCTCAGAATGGCGCACGCGGGTCAGCATTCGAGGGAGCGGAGCCTCGCGGACGTAGGCTGATTCCGACTTCCAGAAGAAGAGAGTTGACGCAACAGGCCCTCAGAGGAAATAATGCCACCAGACTAGAGGAAATATTTCCTCTGATCTCTCCTCACTTCCGATTGTGTCGAGCTGCCACGGCTCAACCCTAGGAGAATCCGAGTCATGCCCGGTTACGTGCTCCTCGCCGCCCTGGTCCTGACCGTCCTGTTCCCGCCGCTCGGCATTCCGATGGTTCTGATGCTGCTCGGCCTGAAGATTGGCGGCGGCAGTTAGCCACCGCGACCTGAACAATGTGCCGAGCGTATCTGGCCGCCGATAACGGCGGCGGCATCTACCACGCTTGAGAGCCGCCAGGCTCGCGCGTGGCGACTGACAACATCGAATCGCTGAAGCGGCCGCCGGGCAGGGTTCAGGCCCTGCCCTGCCGGCTGTGCGTTCTCCGTCCGCGCTCTTTGACAATCCGGTCCCCTTACCGGCGGCAGAAGCCGCCAGGGAGTATCCATGCCCGAGCAGTTGCTTGAGCTGGCGGTCGATCAGCTCATGCCCGACCCGACGCAGCCGAGGAAGAATTTCCATCAGGAGGAGCTGGAGCGTCTGGCTGCGTCCATCAAAGCCCGGGGGGTGCTCCAGCCCCTGCGCGTCGTATTCGACCACGAGCGGCAATGCTGGCTCATCGTCACCGGTGAGAGTCGGTGGCGGGCGGCAAGGCTCGCTCACCTCGACACACTCCCCTGCCTTGCCATCGACGGCAGGCCGGAGGAAGCCGATTTGCTCGCCGACCGGATTGTGGAGAACCACTGCCGCTCGGACTTAAGCGAAATCGACCTTGCCCATGCCCTGCACAAGCTCAGGGCGCTCCGCAAATGCACCGGCCAGGCCCTTGCGGCGGAGCTGGGCATTTCGGCGGCGGCGATTACCCGCACCGAGGCGCTGCTCTCGCTGCCCGAAGACATTCAGCAACTGGTGGCGACCGGGCAGTTGCCCGGCTCCACCGCGTATGAGATTTCCCGCCTGCCGGATGCGGAAGCGCAGCGGGAGCTGGCCCAGGCCGCCGCATCGCGGCGGCTGAACCGGGCCGACATCGCCGGGCGGGTGCAGGCCCGCATCGGCAAAAAGCAGGTGAAGCCCAGAGCCTCGCGGCTAGCCTGCCGCTTCGAAGGCGGCATCGGCATCACCGTCTCCGGCGGCGAGGCCCTCGACTGGGAATCGCTGCTTGCCGCGCTCGACCGGCTGCGCCGGACCGCGAAGCGGCTGCGCGAAAACGGCGAGGACATTACCGCGCTCAGCCGTGCGCTGAACCCTTCCGCTTCCTGAATCCCCGTGCGGCCGGTGGCGGCCGCCCGGTTCCTTCCACCTTCCGACAGGAGTGCTGCCCATGGTGTTCGGATTCACGCTCTTCCAGATCGTTCTCGGCGGGCTCGCCGCGATTGGTGCGGCGTCGCTCGGTGTCTGGCTTGTCGAGCAGTTCCGGCTCGAACCGCCGCCGAAGCCGAAGGAGTGGACGCTCCAGTTCAAGGCTCCCGACGGTTACCCGATGCGGAGCTACACCCTCGACGACAAGGAAGTGTACCGGCTGATGAATCAGCTTCACCACGATTATTACCACAAGTGAATAACCGGTTCCCTGGCCGGGCAGCAGCCCGGCCGGGGGTTTTCGCTTCCGCCGCGGCCGCGTGGCCGCACTTTCCTTACTACCCTTCGGAGACGCAACGCATGGAAACGCTCGGAACGCTGCTGCACATCGTCGCGTGGTACGGCACCGTCCTGCTCGTGCTGGTTGCGATGCTGACCGGCATTGGCATGACGGTCAGCCAGTCGGTGCGTGCTGCACTCAAATGGCTGAAACACCTGTCGAAGGAACGGCTCTGGAAGGGCGTGCTCTGCCTGCCCGTCTTCGTGATCCTCGCCCTGGCCGTGATTGCCGGGCAGAACGGCGGCGAGTTCCCCCGCTGGCTCAACCCTCCGGCGGTGTCGTCGCTCTGGGCCGGTGATACCCCGGATAGTGCCGCGCCTCCGGCATCGGAGGGTGTGCGGCCATGACACGCCTGAGCAGCCTCATTCCCCTGCCCCCGTGGCTGCGGCCGAAGCGGCCGGTGCGCGACTGGCGCGTGGCCATTATCGATCCTGACGGCATGCCGGGCGGCGAGGTGCACCTGCTTTCCATCGGGGAAGTGGCCGAACTCGTCACCTGGCTGAGGCAGCGTAGCGGCAACCCGCATGCTGCTCGCGCCTTCGGCCATCAGGCACAGGCGTTCTATTCCCGAAAGGAGACGGACCGGTGTTCGACATGCTCAAAATCCTGATTCAGGCCGGGTGCGTGTTCGCCGTGGTCTGCGTCGTCGCCCTCAGCCTGCCGCAAAGCCGGCTTCGGGAATTCCTCCGGCCGATTGTGCTGGCCGGCATCGCCGTCGCATCAGGGATTTATGTTTTGTCTCCCGTTGATGCGGTTCCGGAACTCGTGACCGGCCCGTTCGGGCTCATCGACGATGCCGGCGCTCTGGTCGGCGGCATCGCCGCGGGCCGCGCCGCGATGCGCGGCTTCAGGCCCTCCGCCAACTGAAGCCTTCCTGCCCGGTGACGGCATGAAGCCGTCGCCGGGCTGTTCGCCTTCGAAGCACCACCAACGGAAAGGACCGCGCATGAACGCAAACCCGGCGAAATTCCTGTTTCTCACCCTGCTGGTGGCCCTGGCCTTTGCCGCATCGCCCGCAGCCGGGCTGCTGCTCGGCGTCGCGCTGCTGGCCGCACGGGCGTTCCTCGGCGGCCGTGAATCACCGACCACGCATGGCTCCGCCCGGCTCGGCACCCTGAAGGATGCGAAGGAAGGCGGGCTATGCTCAAAGCACCCTGAGAGCATCGTGCTCGGCCGGGCCACATGGCTTGGCGAGGGTGCATCGGCGGAGCAACTGGTGAAATTGCAGGACTTTACGCACCTGCTCACTGTGGCCGGCACCGGCAGGGGTAAGAGCGTCTCGACCGTCATTCCGAACGCTTTCCTCTGGCCGAAAAGCCTCATCGTCACGGATAAAGATTTTGAGGTGTTCAACACGGTATCCGGTTACCGGAAGCGTAGCTACGGGCAGGAGCAATACGCCATCGACCCGATGGGCATGCTCGGTGGCGAACATGCCGGGTTCAACCCCCTGGCAGAAATCGACGGCGATGCCAGGACGCTGTTCGAGGACGCATGGGCCCTTGCCAATCTGATTGTGTTTCGAAAGGGCACGGAACCGGAGCCCTACTGGAACGATGCGGCCGAAGCGGTGATTGCCGGATTCATCGCCTTCGTCTGCGCCTGCGAGCAGGACCCGGCGCGGCGCAACCTTCTGACGGTCAGGGATTTACTGGCCTCGCCTGCGAATTTCCGCACGGCCGTCGGCGTGATGAAGCAGGTGACCTCGCACCATGGCGTGATCGCCCGGGCCGCCTGGCGTATGGAATTCCTGAAAGACAAGGAACTCGCAAGCGTCCTCTCATCGGTCAACCGGCATATGAATTTCCTCGGCTCGCCCGGAGTGGAGCAAGCGCTCTCGGTGAGCAGCTTCCGGGCCCGGGATTTACGCAGCGAGAAGGGTGCATCCGTTTATCTTCCTATCGTGCCCGGCCGCACCGAGATCATGGGTCAGTTCAACCGGGTGGTGATCGGCAGCCTGATTCGCGCAGCCGCAGCCGCGCTGCCTGCGGAAAATAACAAAGTTCTGGCAATCCTTGATGAAACGGCGCAGCTCGGCAGGGTGCCCGCCCTGCAGGAAGCGACCGTGCTCTTCCGCGGCCGGGGCATCCGGCTGTGGATGATCTTTCAGTCGCTGAACCAGATTCACGAAGCCTACGGCGAGAGCGCCCAGACGCTCATCGACAATTTCGACACACAGCAATATTTTGGTTTGGATGCCGCGACCGAAACGGCGCAGAAACTCTCCGAGCGAATCGGCGATGCGACGGTGGCCGATGCCTCGGACAACGAAGGCGCGTCGTACTCGCGACCGATACCGTCGGTCGGCAGCGAGTCCGGCGGTAGCGGCAGCTTCAGCCGCAATTTCGGCGTCAACCGCAACTGGATCGCACGCCGCGTACTCTTCGCCTCCGAAATTGCCCTCCTGCCGCCGAAAGTGTCGCTGGTGTTTCACCGGCACCTGCCCGTGCTGCCGGTCGAGCTGGTGCGCTGGTACGAGGACAAAGAATTCGCAGCCTGCCGGGCCGGGGCCGCAACGGAGGAGAAACCTGCCCGCAAGCGTGCCGGTCGCCGGGTTTCGCTGAAGGGCATGCCGGCCGCTGCCGGGCACTTCCTGCTCGGGCTTGGCATCGTCGCAGTAACGGGCTTCGCCGCGTTCGTGCATGCGAGCGGCGGATGGCAGCCCCTGCTCCGCCGGATGGTTCCGGAAATGCCCGCGCCTGCGGGCCCGCCGGTAGTGACGGAAGCGGCGGGCATTGCAAAGCCGGGCGGGGAACCGACCGCGGTGGCGGAAGCGGAAGCCGGAATTGAACACCTGCGGCAGCGAATCCGCGAAGCGGAGCTTGCAGAAGAGAACCGTGAGAAGCTTGCCGGTTTAAAGCGCCTTGAAACCATGCTGCAGGCCAATCTCGCCTTTCTGGAGGGGAAGGCTACCCCGGAGCAGAAGAAGGCGCTCCAGGAGCATGTGAGGGCGCTTCGGAGCCAGGGCGTTCCGGTGACGCCACCGGAGGGCCTGTTTTCCGGCGAGCTGCCGACGGCCATGCAGCCGGCGGTCATGCAAACAGAATCCGCACCTTCAGCGGGGCTTAAGCCCGGCCCGGTGCCCGTCCGGCAACCAACGCCGGTGCCGGATTGCCCGGACCCGGAAGCCTGCCCGCATTCGGCCGATCCGGTGCGCCTGCATGTCTGCTTTGACCCGGCATATTGCCCGGACATTCTGAGATGCCCGCACCGGGGCGGCATTTACTACCGCCGCCGGTAAGGGCCGGCTGCATCCGCTTTCTTCCCTTCAGGAGTATCCCGTATGGCTCAGAACCAGGCCGCACAGCCCGACCGCGGCGAAGACCGGGATTCGGTGCCGCTGCTCGATTTCCTCGCCGAAGCGATTACCGGCGTGATGTCCGACCGCTCAGTAGCCGCCATGGGCCGCGAGGCGGTGAAGGATGTGCGCGACACCGTCCATCAGGTGTTCTTCGGCCAGCATGAGCGGGGCGGCGAAATCGGCGCTCCGATGAATCCGCTCGCCTCGGAAATCGCCAACGATAACGTGCTCCACGCCATGACGGAGCGCGAGAGCGGGCAAACCCTGCCCTCGCCTTCGCAAATCGCAGCCAGCAACGGCCAGGCGATGCAGGCTGAGGCTGCGGAGATGCCGTCGCCATCGCACATCGCTGGTAATGGCTGGGGCCCGGCGCAGGGCAAGGGCGAGTTTCAGCAGGCCGGCTGGGTGGATTACATCCTGGGCCGGGGCAAGAACGAAACGCCTTACGACCGGGACCAGCAGCACATCAAACCCGAGGATGAGAAGGAGCAGCGCAAGGGGCAGGAGCAGGAACAGAAGCAACCGGAGCGCGATAACGACCGCAACAACAGCGGGAGGGGCGGTGGCGGCCGCTGCTGAGCATCAGCCCTTCCTGAACCAGTGCCAGCGGGTGAACGCTTCGAGCCCGTCGAGACTCTCGCGGAAATGGCGGTGCTTCGGGCAGGTGATGAGCGCGGGGTCTTCCCGCATCTCATCCCGCATGACCTCGCGTTCCCGCCGGATGATTTGCATAAGCTCGGCGGGCGTCATCCAGTCGGGTTTTGCTTCCCAGTCGTCGTTATCCGGCGCGGGTTGCTCCGGCAGCTCGTCGCCGGTCAGTATCCGCAGGTGAGTATTCTTCGAAGGGGCCATAACATGCAGCGAATTATGAACATTTACAGGATTACTGTACACGAAAACAGGCGGCGCGCCAAGGGCGGCGTGGCCGGAAGCTTCAGAGCAACCCGCACCCTCTGACGGAGCCCGTAATGCACGACCATCGATACAACGCGGCGATGCAGGCGGCACGGCAAATCCTCGACCGGCTCTCCGGCCCGCCGGAGCCGGATTACCGGCACCGGCTGCCGGAAGTCGCCTGCTACGTGCTCGGGGCCATCAACCGGGTGGAAAGCGGCCAGGCGGAGCAGCCCCCCTGCCCTCGCACCCGGCGGAAGCGCCGGGCCCGGCGCGGCTGACGGTCTTTACTCTTCGATGCTTCAACCGGGAGGTTCCTGCCATGCTGAGGGATGAGGACCTGAAAGCGCTGCTGGAAGAAATCCGCGACGTGCGGGAAGCGCTGTTCGTCGAGAGCGAGGAGCAGGTGGCCGGCTGGAATTACGAACGGGCTGAAACCGGCCTGCCCTTCGCTGAGCTTCCGCGTTCCGACCGTTACGTCATGCTCGAGGATTACGTTGACTGGAGCCGCTATCTGGAGCTGGGCCTGACACGCGGCGAGCGCGACCAGCTCATGATGGATGCGGCGCGGGTGGAAACCGACTTTGCCGAAAGCATCATTGGCTACGAATTCGGCGAGCTGAGCGGGGAAGAGGCACGGGCACTGTATCAGCGGCTGATGGAAGCGGCAGCTTCGCAGCCGTCGCTCACGGAAGGGAATTTAGGGGCAGTGCTCGATGCCATGCGCGAAGCCGGGCTCGATGCGCCGGCGGAGCCGGAAGCGGCCCGCGTGCCCTCACCCTCTGCGATTGCCAATGGGCGAAATGCGCCTGAGCCGGTGCCGGAGAAGAGCTACGGGGTGGAGCGGGATTCAGGCCATGAGCGCGGCCGGTGACGCCGCAGGGAGCCGGCATGTTCGTCTGGCAGGTGCTCAGGGCCGGCGACGGCCGCATTGAAACCGTCGATGCCTGGCCGACGCTCGCGGAAATCATCTGGGAGATGGCCTGCTCCTCGTGGGAAGAGCCGGGCAATCAGTGGCTCTCCTTCGTCGTCGAGGAAGCGTCCGGCGAGGTGGTCGCCACGGCGATGTTCGGGCCGGAGGAAGCGTTGCTGGTCACCATCAGCGACGGCAGGCGCTTTCGCTTCCCTGTGCCGGAGTTCTACCGCGACGCTCGCGCCTCAGAACTGGCGGCGGAGCTGCGGCACGAGGTGAAGCAGGGCTGGTGAGCGGCCTCCCCTGCCCTGCCGCCAGCGGCCCTGCTCTGAGCCTGGCGCGTTCGGATTGTAGCGGCACCGGAGCCGGCAAAGTCACCGCTGCCCGTTCAGTTTGCTGCCGCGTCGTCCGATTCAATTCCCTGGCAGGAGGAGTCACCGCGATCGGCAGACTCACCCTTGCCATGGCGGTCGATGAGCGTGACGCCGCGGAGCGCCTCCCGGATGGCTTCGGCCGCGAACGCCGAAACGGTCATGCCGCGGAGTGCCGCAACGCCGCAAAGGCGGGCATGATCCCTCACGCCGAGAGGGACCGAGACTTTCACGGTTCTGAGGTGTTCCGCATCAGGCCGAACGCTCTTTCGCGCCGCCATGGCTACTGCTCCTCTGCTCCAGCCGGTCGCTTCAGCGGCCCCGCCGGCACGCTCCGGCGGGGCCGCTTTTCTGCGCTACCGCTTAGCATCGGCATCCGGCGTCTGCTCACTTCCGCAAATGCGGGAGGGTGAGCGGCAGGCCCGGCCGGAGGCCGGGCATTCCTCTCCCCTTTTGCTTCTGTGCTCCCGTTCCCTTCATCCTTCGCCCGGCGGTCTTCGGCCCCGAAGGGGCTATAATCTGAGCCGGCGGAGGATGAAGGGAACGGGAGCACGCCACGCCGTCACGGCAGCCCTGGCGCATCGGACAGCCGGCGGGTGCTCCTGTTTAGCTGATTCCTGAGCCCCCCAAACGATGATCGCGGGCGAAGCCCGCATCCGCCAGATTGCACCAGCGGGCGGGAGGGGGCGCGAAAGCGCCGTCGCGCAAAGCGCGACCGAAGCGAAGCGGAGCCCGGGAGCACGCGGCCCGGCGAAGCCGGGGGTGCCTGCAGCATGATCGTCTGTCAGAACCTCAAAGTGCCGGAGCTGACGCTCCGGCGGCAGGGGCCTCATTGCCGGCCCCTGCACCCCGCTAGGATATTGCTTCAGGGATGATGAACGTGTATGGATGGAAGCGCGGTACAGGCTGGGAAGCCGATGACCGACCAGGGGTGATGATTCACCTTGGGCCGGGGGCTTTGCTCCCGGCCTTTTGCGTTTCAGAGGGTGAGTTCACCACGGGCACCGTGGCGTATGTAGAGCACCGTGACCGTGCTTCCTTCTACGGTGAAGAGGATACGGCGCTGGGAACGGTGCCTGCCGTAGGCGAGGACACGGATTTCTTCGGGGAAATGGTCGTTTTCCCGGGCAAGCGGGCAGCGGAGGGGATGGTATCTGAGGGTGTCGATGGTCTGTAACAGCCTGTCGAGCCATGCGGCGGCGATGGCAGGCGACGATTCTTCGCTGATTCTCTGCGCCGCCTCCTGCAATTCTGCTTTAGCGGTGGCGGTGATTTCGATGTCGAAAGGATTCATCAACCGGCCGGAAGATCCAGCCTGCTTCGGATTTCAGCAAACGCTGTATCCAGCTCCTGCGTCCTGCCGGCCCGCTTATCCTCCAGCCCCTGCCGGACGCACTCCAGTTCACGGGCCTGCTCGGCCTCTTCCCTGCATTTGAGCAGGGCAAGGGCATCGTCGATAACGTCATCTTCCGACGCATACCGCCCGCTCTGGAGCTGGGCGCGGATGAACGGCTCCCAGCGTTCTCTCATATTGGTGTCCATAACAGCATATCCTCTGCACTACCGGCAATCCTAGCACAACCCGCAGGGGTTGCCAAGCGGCGCAGGTACGCACAGATGGACGCTGCCAGTGCAGCAGACCGTACCGTCGTCGTGTTCAGGGATGAAATTCAGGAAGCTTCGCGACTGGCACCGGCCTGCTCCAGCGCCGCTTCGAGCGCTTTCACATCGTCGAAATCAGCTTTGGGCGGAATGGTCATCGCGATCTCGGTGCCTTTCGGGAACCGGTAAACGCGCACCGTCGGAGCCTCGGGCGGCGGCTCAGGGATGGGTGCCGGCTTCGGTGTACGCTTCGCGGTCGCC